>NZ_JBHTLD010000148.1:0-12892 GCF_042678745.1 Pontibacter rugosus
GCTTTAATCCGGCTTTTTTCATTACTGCCCTTACTACAAACAAGGCCATACTAAAGTATTGAGACAAAACAGCCCTTCTTTTGTCTCCAAAAACCTTATCTTTGCACCCGCAATGAGAAACACTATCCATTTCAAATCGCTTACTCCACCCTGATGTTAGGGCAAGCTACTTTTTGTTAGTTTGCTCCACTTCATTACTTTTTCGCTTCGGTACACACCCTTAGAGCTGTACTTGCGAACCTCTATATACATTAGATTTTCTTAACCTATACTTAAACGAAGGTATAAACACTTTCGTCTGCACAGGTATACATTGCTCCATAGAAATACATTTGCAAATGCGTATGTCTTGTGGCGGCTTTAGTAAAATCATCGTGCTATAAAGTATAAATACTTCCAGAACCTTTGCTATCCAAAGGATTCACTTGTTATACATCATTCAAAAATGAAACAATATTTAAGACTCTTCGATTTTAGCCAAAAAGTAGACTATAAAGTTGAAGTGCTAGCAGGCCTTACCGTTGCCATGACGATGATACCTGAATCACTTTCCTTTGCCATACTGGCTGGTTTTCCGCCTTTGGTTGGTTTATATGCTGCCTTTATAATGGGTTTGGTTACTGCGGTGCTTGGTGGCAGGCCGGGTATGGTATCTGGCGGTGCAGGTGCTACTGTTGTAGTACTTATAGCCTTGATGCAATCGCATGGCCTGGAATACGTGTTTGCGGCTGTGGCTCTGGCTGGTGTGCTGCAGATTTTGGTAGGTATTTTTAAACTAGGCAAATTTATACGCCTGGTGCCACAACCGGTTATGTATGGCTTTGTAAACGGCTTAGCTGTTATCATCTTCATGTCACAGTTAGAGCAGTTCAAGACCGTATCAAACGGAGATATTACCTGGATCTCCGGTAGCCCGCTTTATATTATGGCTGGGCTTGTGGCTTTAACGATAGCCATTATCGTATTACTCCCACGCATTACCAAAGCTGTGCCCCCATCACTGGTCGCTATTATTGTTGTTTTCCTGGTAGTGCTTGGTTTCGGGATTGATACCAAAACAGTTGCTGATATTGCCGCCGTTAGCGGTGGGTTTCCTCCTTTCCACATACCTGAGGTGCCACTCAATTTAGAGATGTTGCAGGTTATATTTCCTTATGCCTTGATTATGGCTGGAGTAGGTTTAACTGAAAGCCTGCTAACGCTGAATTTGGTGGATGAGATTACCGGCACCAGAGGACAGGGAAACAGAGAGTGTGTGGCACAAGGTAGCGCAAACGTCTTAAACGGCTTTTTCTTCGGTATGGGTGGCTGTGCTATGATTGCCCAGACATTAGTTAACCTATCGGCAGGAGCAAGAGCACGTTTGGCTGGTATAGTGTCAGCCCTGGCTATCTTAGTGATCATACTTTTTGGCGCACCAGTAATTGAAAGAGTACCTATGGCAGCCTTAGTAGGTGTTATGATCATGGTAGCCATTGGCACTTTTGAGTGGATCAGCTTCAGAATTATCAATAAAATGCCGAAACAGGATATTTTCGTTGGAATTCTGGTGGCCGTTATCACTATTTGGCTTCACAACCTTGCTTTAGCTGTATTGATTGGTGTTATCATCTCGGCTCTGGTATTTGCCTGGGAGAGCGCCAAACGCATTCGGGCAAGAAAGTATACCGATGCTAACGGTGTTAAGCATTATGAAATTTACGGTCCTTTGTTTTTTGGCTCTGTTACTGCTTTCACAGAGAAGTTCGATGTTTTGAACGATCCTGAAGAAGTTGTAATAGACTTCAAAGAAAGTAGAGTGGCTGATATGTCTGGTATTGATGCGTTGAATAAGCTGACGGAACGGTATCATAATGCAGGCAAAAAACTCCACTTGAAGCACCTCAGCGAGGATTGCAGACTACTACTTAAGAACGCGGAGCAGGTAATAGATGTAAATATCATGGAAGACCCGCATTATGCTGTCGCTACCGATAAATTGGCTTAGCGCTTAAAAACTAAAGTATAAACCCCGTAGCTATTCAATTTTAAGAGTAGCTACGGGGTTTATACTTTATACTTGCTGAAGAAGCGAGCGGCAACGCCTGACTTTATCTACTTTACCATCTTATTTACAGCGTCAATCATAGCCAATACTTCACTTGGGTGATCCCCGATGCGTTCTCCTCGCTCTTTGCCCAGGCGTACAATAATCAGCTCCTTTTCTGGAATCACGATAATATACTGCCCCAGGATACCGCGAGCATAGAAAATCTCCTGCCCTTTATAAGCAGGTATAAGCCACCACTGGTACCCATAGAAATCTACTTTCTCGCCATCAGAGGCTTTGATAAGTCCATTAGGAGTGAGCGAGGCCTTTACATAAGCTGGAGGAACAAGTGTGTCACCATTCCAGATACCTTTGTTTAAGTATAATTTTCCAAGCCGTGCAAAGTCGCGGGCATTGGAGAAGAAACAGCAGTAGGCTTTTTCTATGCCATCTTGCCTATCCACGCTCCACTCAGCATCATGTGCTGCTCCCAATGGTTGCCACAGCTTTTCCGCTGCATAAGCACTCAAGCTTTTACCTGTGGCTGCTTGAAGTATAAATCCCAGCACCTGGGTATCACCACTCTTGTACTCCCACTGCTGGCCCGGCTCCTGTACTGCCTCCAGCCTATCAATCACTTTTTTAAGGTCAGTACCATAGTAAGCTTCTGTGGTCATCGAAAGCGGGTTGCTGTAGGACTCGTCCCAGTTCAGCCCGGAGCTCATCCATAGCAGGTGCTTTATTTTTATGCTGGCTTTTTTGCCTTGCCTGAACTCAGGCAGAAAATTCCCCACCGGCTGCTCTACGTTTTTGATTTTTCCTTCTTGTATTGCGGCACCAATCAGCATGCTCACAACGCTTTTTGCCATCGAGAAAGAGTTGCTCAGCGATTCATCTGAATAGCCATCCCAATACTGCTCCTGAAGTATAGAGTCGTTCCTGATCACCAGAAAAGCAACGGATTCTAACTCTTTGTGTAGCACCTCCAGCTCCTGAGGCAAAGATTGCCTGTTATACTGCTGAGCCAAGGGCCAGGGCTGAGCGGCGGCAGGTGCTGCTATGCTGTGTTGCTCAAAAATTTTATTATCGTCAATATCAGCGAAATTATAGACAATGGCTTTATAGACATAGTTTTTGTCGGCCATGTGTATCCATGCTGCCAACAGGCCCAGCAGCAGTAAAGCTCCCAGCCCAAAGCGTTTTGCTTTGCGGTTCATGTGGTATGTGTGTTTTAGAAGTCGTACCCAATCGTAACATAGAACTTTGGCCCTACACGGTTTTCTTCTTCTTCACCCCACGCTACATCTAATTTACCATATACGCCAAGCAAAGTAGTACGGGCACCAAAGCCGTAGCCTACCAGGAATGGGTTTCTATAATTGATTACTGTAATATCAAAAGCCTCTGTGTTACGAGGTGTACTGCGGCCACCTACTGTACGTGTGTTCACAGAGTTATTTCCTGTAAAAGGGTTGCCACCATTATAAGCAGAACCTGCATCAGCAAAAGCAGTTAGTTGCAGGTTACGGAAAAAGCCTGACCCGATAGGCCCGTTGTACAGGTACTGTACAATGGGGATACGCAGTTCAGCATTTGCCAACAAATAGCGGTTTCCGCTCCTTACATTATAGTTAAAGCCTCTAAGCGGTGTTACGTACTCCAGGTAAAATAAATCGGTAGGCGAGTTTATCTGCACATCATTCAGTTCTGCTTCTTCGTCTTCATCAGCCAATAGCCAGTTATCCATACCTCCAATCAGGAACTTCTTAGTAGAGTTGCCAAAAAAAGCGCCATAGCCCACGTGGGTTGCCAGTATAATCTGTCTGTGGATTTTAAGGTAGTGTCTGAAGTCAGCATAGAACTTATTAAAGTTGCTTTCTGCCCCCTCAAATCCTCTCAGAGATAGAAACCCTACTTTAAAGCGTGTGCCTTCGCGTTGGTTAACTCCAGTAATCACACTGTTATCATATACCAGCTCAGCGTTTCCTCCCCAAAAGGATTCTACAGAATCCGGAATAGCAAGCAAATCCGGGCTAGAGTAAGTTAAACGATTGCTGACAAACTTAGGCTTCAGGTGCAGGCTGGTACTATGGCTGAGCGGATACTTGAGCACTGGTGTCAGTTCGCTTTTCGTGAAAGAAACAACAGAACCTGGCGCATTCGAAAAGCTTCCTACCAGCCTGCCCCGCTCAAACTGCACCCCAATATCTACGCGGTTGGTCAGGTTCATGTACTCTGCAAAAAAGTTGTTTGTCTCAAAATCAGTGCGCATAAAGGCTGTTCCGCGTATCTGGTGGTTTTCAAAGAGGTCACTCATCTCTACACCAGCCACTATCCCGAAGCCTAACAGCGGATCGGCATCTACAGAAGTGATAATTTCCTGTACACTAAAGCGCAGATCGTAGTCTAAAGGCCCCACCAGATCGATAGGTCTGCCTCCAGCAGTTGCTCGCTGCACAGTTGGCGCGTTACGCTTACTTTGCTGTTGTGCCTGAGAGCCTGCGTCAAACTCATAATTGTTAATGTTGATCTCGCCTTCCTGACGTGTTTCTGTTGCTTGCTTTTCCTGCTCCAGCAGTTTCCGGCGGTTAGCAGCCGCTGTGGCAGCAGCCTCGGTTGTACGGGCCCGCGTTTCGAGGATAATCTGCCGCGAAGTTTGGGGAAGATCCGTTAAGGCTGTTGGCTGATAATCTGGCAAGAGGTATACAAAGCTGCTTCCTTCATCGCTTGCTGCTATCGCCAGTACATTAGCCTCTGGTGCGTAATCGTACTGCTCAATGCTCTGAACAAAATTAGTAACGGGGGTACTGGTGCCTGCACTCAGGTCATAGCGATAGACACTGCGAATACCGCTTTCTTCACTTAAGTATACCAGGTTGCCATCTGGCGTAGGCCGTGGCTTTACTTCGCTGGCTATGCTGCTGGTGAGCTGGCGGATATCGTTATCAGGCCCTTGCTGGTTCAGCAGGAAAATATCATAGTTGTTCCCAACGCTGTTAAAGTCTGGTGCGGCGGTACGCGCCGTACCATCTGCCCAACGGTTAGAGCTAAATGCAATGCCTGCATTATTAGTGAGAAACACAGGGTCTATATCATCAAAAACATCATTCGTCAGCTGCTTCTGCAGACGACCGTTGGCTCGGAGCAGAAAAAGGTCCGACTGCCCATTGCGGACGGCACTCACTACAATGGTCTGCCCATCTTCAGAGTAATCCATGGCATTTACATGGGCAAACTCATCCAGCGTAACAGCAGGAGTGGTTAAGTTTTCGTAGAAAGGTATAAAAGAATACCTGTTGCGGGCATTTATCTGCCGTAAAGTCATCAATCCTCTGCGTGCTTCTATAAATCCAAGCTCACCGTTAGAACGCCATGCCAGCACAGGCACACTGTAATCAACACGCTGGTCCAGGTTTTTATAGCCGGCACGCCATACCACATACTCTTTCTTCGAGCGTACCTCCTTCACAAATATCTTATAGATGCCATTGTCATTCTTTACATAAGCGAGCAGTGTTCCGTTAGGGTTAAGCACTGGTTTGCCGTAGAAGTGGCTTTCTTTGTTTTTCTTGATGAGCTTAGCGCCATCTGGCAGTTGTACCAGTGGGTTACTGTTGCTGGTGTTTATCTGGATGTAGTAGTTGTACCAATCCTGCAGAAAACGCTTGTAAGGGATGTTAAGGCTGCTGGTTATCCCGATTTCAACATCGCGTGTTATCCGGGTCAGGTTCAGTATGTTTTGGATGGCAGTGTAACCGTATCGCTCAGCAACGTAGTTCCAGATGCTTTGGCCAGTTAACTCCGGATTTTTAAGAAACACCTTCTCCGGGCGTGGCCTATCCTGCGCCATAAGCATATCGCGCATGTAGTTATCCATGCCTATACCCCAGCCTTCTGCGGTATAGGCAGCCGCACCGCTGATAAACCAATCGGGCAGGCGCAGCAGGTAGCTGCTTTGTAAGGCTTCTTTTAAGCTGCCGCCATACATCATGTCATTCATTAACAGATCTGTAAGGCGATAGCTTAGCTCACGCTTAAACTCTGTTTGCGTTCCTCCAAAGGCCAGCTCTACCTTGTTCTTCAGGAAAAGTGTTTCACCACCTGTCTGGTATTGATCATTGTTAAGGCCAATATTACTTTGCAGCAGGTCTGAAGGAGAGTTATAGAGTATAAGGGTAACCTTTGAATAAGGGTAGTAGCCTATAAGACTTGTGATGCGCTTTAGCTCTTTCTCTGCATAGATAGCTGCACTTTGGGCTTTGTCCTGGCCACCCTGGCTAAAGTATACATTAAAATTCTGCGTGCTGTAAAGCTTCCAGTCAAATTTTTTGTACTGGATACGGCTCTTTCCGAAGGCATCGCGATTTGGCTGCGCCTGCCCTGCAGAAACCGTCAGAAGGCAAAATATAAGCAGAGTGAATAATCTGGTATAAAAACGCATGCGCTTATGGTTGCTGGTTTTATTATTTTATATAGTCGTAATATAACGATAAATATCTGCAAATATGTACATCTGCTACCACCTCTGCCTTGCCCTCCAATACATCAGAGAAATGCTGGGCCAGGTAAGGAGCCATTAACACGCCTTTAGACCCCATGCCGTTAAAAACGGCAAGCTGCGGGTACTGCGGGTGCGTGCCTAACAATGGCTTGCGGTCACGAACAGCTGGCCGTATGCCTGCCCAATGATGTACTACCTGAAACTGTTGAGAAGCAATCTGGCTAAAACGCTCTGATAGTTCCTGCTGCCCTGTTGCGCTGGGTTCTTCATCGGGTTGTCGCCAGTCGTAGGTAGCTCCGACTTTGAATCGGCTACCTCCTACGGGAACAACGTAAACGGCTTTATTATAGATACATTCCGGGTCAAAATTCTGGGTTTGCACCTCCAGCACCTCCCCTTTTGTAGGCTGTATAGGCAACCACCTGAAGTATGGGTTATGTATAACCTGAAAACCTTCACAGAAAATCAGCTGCTTCGCCTCCTGTTCTTTATACTTCACTCCGCCTTCTGTAAGCTGTAACTTGTCTATTTCGAACCGCTCCGGCAACAGCAAGCCCTTGCCTGTTAACTCCTGTTCCAGTAAATCCAGCATGAGGGCCACCTGCAGGTTGCCGCCGCGGCCAATCATAATACCCCCGTTCGGGTCATCAATACCGGGCTGGTTTATACTTTGCGTATGCGTTGCCAAAATATAGTCTCCCCACTCGCCACCGCCGCTTTTGGCCATCCAGGTGTTTTGCTCTCCAATAGAAGAGAATATTTTATAGATTGGTTTATGTACAAAAAGCTGCTGCTCAAAGCGGGCCTCCAGCTCATTATAAAAGGCATCGGCCGCAGGTATAAAGGTATCGGCCAGCCAGGTTTTGGCAAAGCGCTTTCCTGCTATAGGATTTAGTAAACCAGCTGCCACACGCGAGGCTCCACTAGCCCGTGGCTCATCAATAACTAGTACCTGATGGCCTCTCTTGCGTAACGTATAGCTTAGGATGGCACCGGCCAGACCGTGGCCAACAACTATAAAATCGTATTTCATCAAGGCAAGTTACGAGATGTACCGCGTAAATTCTTAACTTACAAGCCGATTTTGTGCTTGCCTAAACAACAAGAGAGAACGCTATGAAGGTTACCTGCCTTACTTTTAATCCTTTTCAGGAGAACACCTACCTGCTGCACGACGATACCAACGAATGTGTGGTGATAGACCCCGGCTGCTATGAGCAACAGGAGCGCGAACAGCTGAAAAAATTTATATCGGCTAATAACCTGAAGGTGGTGCGCCTGCTAAATACCCATTGCCATATAGATCATGTGTTAGGCAATAAATTTGTGGCTGATACTTACGGCGTTGGGCTGGAGATTCATGAGCTGGACGAGCAGGTGCTGCGTGCTGTGCCTAGTTATGCCTCTAATTACGGTTTTCCGATGTATGATGAAGCTCTGCCTACTGCTTACCTGAAAGAAGGCGATGCCGTGAAGTTTGGCAATACAACGCTGGATGTTCTCTTTACTCCCGGCCATGCGCCCGGGCACATTGTGTTTTACAACGGACCGGAGAAAGTTTGCATCGGTGGCGATGTATTGTTCCGCAACAGCATAGGCCGCACTGATTTGCCCGGCGGTGACTTTGATACACTCATCCAAAGTATAAAATCCAAGATGTTTGCCTTGCCTGATGATGTAACCGTCTATCCCGGCCACGGACCTGAAACCACCATTGGCTACGAGAAAAACAATAACCCATTTCTGCGGTAGCCTGACTGCCTCGCCCTTACATGAAGAAACACATACCTAACGCTATTACATGCCTTAACCTGTTCGCAGGGTGCCTTGGTTTATACTTTGCTTTTAAAGGTGAACTGGTTTATACTGCTTACCTGGTAGGTATTGCCGCTGCTTTTGATTTTATGGATGGCATGGTGGCCCGCGTCATGGGTTCTTACTCCGAAATTGGTAAGCAGCTGGATTCACTGGCTGATATGGTGTCTTTCGGCGTAGTACCGGGCACGATTATGTTTATGCTTTTGCAGCGCATCGAAGCTCCTTTTTTAGGCATATCTGCAGATGTTCTGCCTTTTTTCGGCTTCCTGATTACTGTTTTCTCGGCCTTGCGCCTTGCTAAGTTCAACATAGATACGCGCCAGTCAGAGTCTTTTATTGGCTTGCCTACACCAGCCTGTACTCTTTTTGTAGCCTCATTGCCGCTTATTCTGGAAACAGGAGACCTGGTTATGTTCGAGATCATCCTGAACCACCCCGTGTTGCTTATACTTACGGTGCTGCTCTCTTACCTACTGATAGCAGAGTTGCCGCTGTTTGCACTCAAGTTCAAGAATTTTACCTGGCAGGATAATGCCATTCGGTTTATTTTCCTGGGTTTATCGGTTATCTTGGCGGCTATGCTTAAATTCGCGGCTATACCACTGATCATAGTGTTGTACATACTTTTGTCTATCATCAAAAAAACATCCCATACATCATGAAATTTGTTGCTGAAATTGACGTAATGCCTCGCCCCGAACTGTTGGACCCACAAGGTAAAGCAGTGTTGTTAGGCCTGGAGCACCTTGGCCTTGATCAGGTAAGCGATGTGCGTATTGGAAAGCATATCACTTTAAACCTGGAAGCAGAAACAGAGGACATTGCCCGCGAAAAGGTAGACAAGGCTTGTAGCAAGCTGCTGGCTAACCTGATTATGGAGTCTTATACCTTTGAGCTAAAGCAGGTATAAAAACCTTCTGTCATACAACCTTTTAACCTGCATCTTTGTTAAGATCCAGGTTGCTGCCTGCCCCGCCTGTACAACTACTGGTGCGGCAGGCAGCTTTTGATTATTTATACTTGCTTATGATGTGGATGTGGCCCGGGCAAATAGTTTATACTTGTGCACTGTTTCTGTTAAGCCTTAGCTTTACAGCCACTCAGGCACAAACCACTGCCTCCACTCCTAACACCCTTCGTGTACAGAGCCTATCAGAAGCAACTCATACTTCAAAGCCCTCTACAAGTATAAACCGCAGCGCCACACAGGCGGCCTCCACCTCTGTGCTTAGCACCGGAGAATGGTATAAGCTGGCCGTAACCCAAAGTGGCATTTATAAAATAGACAAGAGTGTATTACAGGCCCTAGGAATCAATACCCAAAGTTTAGACCCTAAAAAGATACAGGTATACGGCAACGGAGGCGGCATGCTGCCACAGCCAAACAGCACCCCTCGACCTGACGACCTGCTGGAAAACGCTATAGCAGTAGCAGGAGAAGCAGACGGAAAATTTGATGACACAGACTATGTACTCTTCTATGCCCAAGGCCCCCATACCTGGGCATATAACAAAGCAGAGCAGCAGTTCAAGCATACGTATAATCTTTACTCCGATACTGCTTTCTACTTTCTGCGCATCAACCATAGCGCAGGTGCACGGGTAGCTACCCGTGGTCAGACAACGGGTGCAGGCCCAACTATTACCAGCTACACGGAGCGCCTGTTTCATGAAAAAGACCTGAAGAACATGGTTTATTCTGGCCGTGAATGGTATGGCGAAGACTTCAGCTCGTTTCAGACTTCGCGCGACTTCAGCTTTCCTGTTTCTGATGTAGTGGCAGGATCTAACGTTAAACTCACGGCTGCGCTGATGGCGCACTCCCCTACCAACAGCTCTTTTACGATCAACCTGAATGGGCAGTCGCTTGGCACACAAACAATAGCCAGCAGCGGCAGCTCCAGCAACGAATATCGCCCACAGGGAGTTAACAGCACCCAAACCTACAGTATTAACCAGCAACGCCTGGGAGCAGGCTCTGATTATAAAGTAACACTCAGCTTTAGCCCCAGCGGTGGCTCAGTGGCTATCGGCTACCTCAATTACCTGGAGCTGATGTACGAGCGCCAACTAAAGCTATATGGCGAGCAGACAGCATTCCGCTCTATCCAAAGTATACAGCAGCCAGTAAGCAACTTCACTATTACCGCACTACCAGCAGGTGCCTTAGTATGGGATGTAACCAACCCCACACAGCCGGTAGCACAGCAGCACAATAACGGCACCTTTAGCTCAGCCACAGATGTGCTGCGTGAGTTTGTGGTATTTCAGAATATCAGCGCCAAACCTATTGCAGTAGGCAAAGTAGCTAATCAAAACTTACACGGTTTAGGTGCCGACACTGATTTTGTTATCGTGACCTACCCAGGCTTTTTGCAGGAGGCCAACAGGCTGGCGGCGCACCGTGCGCAGCACAGTAACATGAAAGTACAGGTGGTAACTACTGCGCAGGTGTACAACGAGTTTTCGTCTGGGGCACAGGATGTAACAGCTATTCGGGACTTTATGCGGATGCTCTACACACGCAGCAACAAATCTGGTGATGATGTGATGTACCTGCTTCTTTTTGGAGACGCCTCTTATGACTATAAAAACCGCTTGCGCAGCAAAAGCACCAATTTTGTTCCGGTCTATGAATCGAGGCAATCCTTGCATCCTATCGAGAGCTACAGTTCTGAAGATTACTATGGTTTTTTGGATGAGGAAGAAGGAGAATGGGAAGAAAATGCACAAGGAGACCATCTGCTGGATATTGGCATTGGCAGGCTTCCAGCTAAAACAACTGCAGAAGCAGCTTTACTTGTAAATAAAATTATTGCCTACGACAGCCCTCAGCATTTTGGCAGCTGGCGCAGCAGGATATCTTTTGTGGCGGATGACGGAGACGCGAATGAGCACCAGCAGGACGCTGAGTTTTTGTCTAACTATGTTGAAAGTAACTTTCCGAATTATACATCAAACAAGATTTACCTTGATCTTTTTAAGCAGATTGCTACCGCCAGCGGAGAGCGGGCACCGGAGGCAAATGCTGCCATAGACAAAGCTGTTGAAAACGGATCGCTTATTATCAACTATACCGGCCACGGCAGAGAGATAGACCTGGCTTCAGAGCAAATCCTGACGCTGCCGCAAATCAGTAGCTGGCAGAACAACGATAAGCTTACTTTTCTCTTAACTGCCACCTGCGAGTTTGGCCGTTACGATGACCCGGCACGTCCGTCTGGCGCTGAAATGGCGCTGCTGCACCCTGCCGGTGGTGCCATTGGTCTCATCACTACTACACGACCTGTCTACTCTAGTGGAAACCGCATACTGAACCGGAATTTCTTTAGGAGTGCCTTCACGCCTGTTAATGGCCGTATGCCTCGCCTGGGTGATGTAGTAATGCTGACTAAGAACAACAGTATCAACGAAAATTCAAGTGGCTCCAAGGGGGTTAATAACCGTAACTTCACGCTCCTCTGCGATCCCTCTTTACAACTTGCTTACCCTACTTTGGAAGCAAAAGTAACAAGTATAAATGGTGTGCAGGCAGATGCTGATACGTTAACCGCCTTAAGGAAAGTAGTACTACAGGGACAGATACAGGACCAAGCAGGAAACCAAGCTTCTGATTTTACCGGTGATCTGCACCTGAAGGTATACGAGAAGCCTATTACCCGCTTTACACTCGGGAATGATGCCCCATCCATGCCGGTTAAGGTTTGGGAGAATGTTATTTACGATGGCAAGGCCTCAATAAAGCAAGGACTGTTTGAGGTTACTTTTGTTGTACCGAAAGATATTGCCTATAACTATGGGCAAGGCAAAATAACCCTGTACGCTAGCAGTGCCCAGGCAGATGCCTTAGGAGGCCTTCAGAATATTGTTATTGGTGGTACTGCTGCAGAGGCAGCCACAGATCAAACGCCTCCCACTATTAAGCTTTACTTGGATGACACTTCTTTTAAGCATGGAGGTATCACAGGCACTAAGCCTACGCTTTTGGCAAAATTGTTTGATGAGAACGGCATTAATATCACCGGTATAGGCATAGGGCATGACATTACAGCGGTACTGGACGATGATGAGAACAACCTGATCATACTAAACGACTATTATACCACTGCCCCTGATAGTTATCAGCAAGGAGAAATAAAATACCTGCTTAAAGACTTAGCTCCCGGACAACATAGACTGAAGTTAAAAGCCTGGGATACGTATAATAATTCAGCAGAGGCCTATATAGAGTTTTTTGTATCAAATGATGCGGATCTTGCGTTAGAGCATGTATTCAACCATCCTAACCCTTTTTCAGAGGAAACAACATTTCATTTTGATCACAATAGAGCAGGTCAGGACCTGGAGGTACAAGTACAGGTATTTTCTATTTCTGGCAAACTGGTAAAGACTTTGAACGCCACTTCCAGCGGAAGCCCAACACATTTTGCAGAATTAACCTGGGATGGCCGTAATGAGTATAATGATTTGCTGCCTCGGGGCGTTTACATCTATAGGGTTGTTGTACGTTCTAGGCAAGATGGTTCTAAGGCTTCTAAAACAGA
>NZ_JBHTLD010000149.1:0-12843 GCF_042678745.1 Pontibacter rugosus
AAAACTTATTTGGCGCCTGAAAGTTACGACAATCCTGTATGTTCTCGGAAAGTATATTACAATTTTTAAATGTAATGATGTACATACACAATAAAATTATTTGAATATTAGTTGTAAAATATATTGAAAAAAACCGCAACTTTACAGCACGCTGCCTAGGCTAACAGGTATTTTATACTTGGTCTCCTTTGCTCCCGTACCGAACTCCATCTAAATGAAAACAAAATGCTGTACAAACTGACCCTGAAAAACTGTGAAAAAACAGTAGTTGTAGACGACACCACCTACGATTACATCCAAAACAACGCTTACCTGCAACAGATTGAATTCCTGAAGCACTTGCGCATTCACTCCAACGGTTATGCCTTCTTCCAGAAAAACTGGCCCCTCAAGAATGGCAAATACCGCAACGAGACCATTTACCTGCACAAGATGATAGGTGAGCAACTAGTAGAGAAACAGGAAAGTGACCTGAAGCTTTATGTGCACTTCAAAAATGGCAATAAGCTTGATTGCCGTCGTGAAAACCTGGAGTGGGCACCTCTATGCAAGATTGTCCGCAACACATCTAAAACCGAAAACAAACTCGGTGTACGTGGTGTGCACAAGGAGGCACAGAAATACCGCGCTATTATCCATTACAACAAGCAACGCATAAACCTCGGCACCTTCGAAACATTGCAGGAAGCTGCACATGCCTACAATAAAAAGTCTGAAGAGCTGTTTGGCAAAACAAAAAGCCTGAAGACCTTTTCAAAGCCTATAGAGGAAGAGGTTACAGTACCTGTAAACTAAATTCTGCTTATACTTGCACATCAGGTGCACCAATTCGCGCCTAATGTAAGCTTATGAAGAACTCTCAAGACCTTAGTGCGATCTTAGGCAGGCATAGCCATGTCTTTTCTCCTGTAATTGATGCTGACCTGAACTCAGACCAAGTATGTGTACTTGATTTTTCAGGAAACAATGAACTGCTCCAAAACACAGATCTGCGAGATACAGCTACCTTTAACAAAGCTGTGCAGCAGTTATTACAGCAGCAAAACGCTACAATTGGAGTAGGAGGCTATTTTGAGGACCGCTCCATTTACCGTCGAAGCACCCATTTTGAGGGAGAAGCCGAGAGCCGCAACCTGCATCTGGGAGTAGATGTATGGTTGGACGATGGAGTTGCCGTATTCACTCCTATCGATGCTATCGTGCATAGTTTTCAGGATAACAATAACTTTGGCGATTACGGCCCCACTATTATCCTGCAACACGAACTAGAAGGCATAACCTTTTATACATTGTACGGCCACTTGAGTCGCACTTCGTTGGAAGGTTTAACGGTAGGCAAGCACTTTAGCAAAGGCCAAAAGATTGCAGAAGTAGGGCCATACCCTGAAAACGGAGACTGGCCACCACACCTTCACTTCCAGGTAATGAGTAGTATGGGTGATAAGAAGGGAGATTTTCCTGGTGTGGCTGCACAGAGCGACCGCAGCAAGTATGCTTCACTATGCCCTAACCCAAACCTAATCCTGCAAAGTCGCCACCTTTCATTTTAGTTTTAAAAAGGCTAGATTTGTTATAAATGTATATTAAGGCGCTGCTCCAGTAGGCAGCGCCTTAACTTTTTAACATTATACTAACCCACAAAAATGACGCTGGACATTGACAACTACCGCGAAATGGTAGTAAACTTTACTGTGCTCTACGGTATGCGCCTCATCGTAGCACTTGTTATCTTAATCGTAGGAGCTTGGGTAATAAAGCGGCTAAACAAGGTCATCAGCAACCTGATGCTTCGGAAAGCTGTTGACGAATCGTTGCGCCCGTTCCTAAACAGCATCTTTAATGTAATGCTCTGGGTACTCCTGCTTGTCATGGTTGTTTCTCAGCTAGGAGTCGAGATGACCTCGTTCATTGCCGTGATAGGATCGGCAGGCCTTGCCATAGGCCTCGCTTTACAAGGTAGCCTTTCTAACTTTGCTGGTGGCGTACTTATACTTACCATCAAGCCTTTCAGAGTTGGGGATTATATCGAAGCACAAGGACAGGGTGGCACAGTGCATATCATCAATATTTTTAACACTGTTCTTAAAACAGCAGACAATAAAACTATCTACCTGCCAAACGGGCCTTTAGCCTCAACAGTAGTGGTGAATTACTCTGTAGAGCCTACCCGTCGTGTCGAGCTGCTTTTTAATGTATCTGTCCATAATGATATTGGTAAAGTACGCCAGTTAATTCAGGAGCTGATACAGCAGGATGAACGTGTGCTACAGGAGCCTGCTCCTGCCATTGTAGTTACCAACTTTGCCGAGCATACCATTACCATCAGTACCCGCATCTGGTGCAACAGAGCAGATTACTGGGGTTTGTTCTGGGACATGAATGAACGTGCAAAAGATACCTTTGAGCAACATAACATTGCCCTACCTGTACCGAAGCGCGAAGTGCAATCTAACGTTGGGGGTGCTAAATCTACTGCCATGCCTGTATAAATTTCAACTATCATCTAAAGCAAAAGGGCTCCAGATTAAATGGAGCCCTTTTGCTTTAATGTATAAGTGCCGGCAATTAATTAGTCGAACTTAATAGCTTTTACGGGTTTTATACGGGCAATCATGGCAGCCGGCACAAGTATAGCCAACATGGTTAAAACAATAGTAAGTACATTAAGCAGCAGGATAACACCTACATTCCAACTGATAGGCACCCGATCCATATAATAGTTTTCGGGGTCCAGTGGTATCAACTCAAAATAATATTGCAGCGCACAAAAGCCTAAGCCTATAATATTTCCCCAGACCATCCCTTTGATCGTCAACTGAAGTCCTCTAAAATAAAAAACCTTCCGGATCTGAGCATCAGTGGCTCCTACGGCCTTCAAAACACCAATCATGTTTATCCGCTCAATGATCATGATAAATACTGTGGAAACCATATTAAATGTCGCCACAAAAATTATAAGCACTAAAAATATGATGACGTTCTTGCGCAACAGCTTTAACCAGTCGAATAACTGCGCGTGCCGATCTGTAATTTTCTCCAGTTGCAAGTCGTAGTGCATTTGCTCAAAAACCTGGTCAGCGGCCTGGTCAATCTTGTCGAAATCATTTAAAACGATCTCTACACCGCCAACTAAGGAGTCAGGCCAGTTATTCAGCTCCCGGATCAGTTGCAAGTCTCCGATAACGAATACCTCATCAAACTCCTCCAGACCTGTATTGTAAATACCCTTAACCTTTAGCTTCCGGGCACGAGGCGGGTTTTGAATAAAGTAAAAAATGGCTTCGTCGCCTACATTCAGCTTTAACTTTGTAGCAATTTTCTGGCTTAACAGCACATCCTTAGAAGAAACAGAATCAGCATAAGAAATCAACTCCCCCTCTACCAGGTTCTGCTGCATGGCACTCATATCATAGTCCTGCTCAACCCCTTTCAGAACCACCCCCAGCACTTCGTCTTCGGTTTTAATGATAGCAGTTTTACGGGCAAAAGCCTGTATCTTTTTAATACTCTGCACCGAATCCGTAATACCAATGTTACGGCTGATCGGAGAGCCTTCGTATGAGTTGTTTGTGTCATACTTGCTTACCTGCAGGTGCGCTCCAAAACTGAAAATCTTCTCGCGGATCTCGTTTCGGAAGCCTTCCAGAATGGCAAAAGACACAATCATGATAGCAATGCCAGTGGCTATACTTATTATTGCTATTTTTGTAACAGACTGGGTGAAGGAGCCAGACTGTACTTCTGATATTTTATCAGATATGTATTTGGAGATGTTCACTCGATCTAATTCTTTATCAGCTTTAAAGATAGGTATGAATTTTGACTTCTACCTTACAAAAACTATGATGCAGCCTTTCTCACTCCTAATTACATCTTTACTGCTATCTTTTAGCAGTTGCCAGACACAAGCTGTGTCCACTACGGCACCTACACAAGTTCAGGTTGCAGAACCTGTTCCCGAGCCTGCGGAAAAGCCTTTGGTATTAGGTGCTGCACGCATGGATTTATACTTGCCATCTTTACAAGGAAAACGAGTTGGGCTCGTGGTTAACCAGACTTCTACTATTGGCAATGCGCATCTGGTAGATACGCTTATTAGCCGCGGCGTTAAAGTTGGGGCTATTTTCGCACCAGAGCATGGCTTCCGGGGCGAAGCAGATGCAGGAGCACATGTTAAAGACGCCAAAGATATCAAAACGGGTTTACCTATCATTTCTTTGTATGGTAACAATAAAAAGCCACTTCCGGAGCAAGTAAAAGACCTTGATGTACTTGTATTTGATATTCAGGATGTAGGCACCCGCTTTTATACCTATATCAGCACCATGCATTATGTAATGGAGGCCGCCGCAGAAAACGGCAAAGAGGTGCTTATACTTGACAGACCAAACCCAAATGGGCATTATGTAGCCGGCCCAGTACTGGAAATGGATCAACAATCTTTCGTTGGCATGCACCCCATCCCCATTGTGCATGGCCTTACAGTAGGCGAACTGGCCAACATGATCAATGGTGAAAGGTGGTTAAAGGGCAAGGTACAAGCAAAGCTGAAGGTGATTCAGATGACTGGCTATACCCACAACACCGCTTATGATTTACCTATCAAGCCTTCTCCAAACCTGCCAAATGCCCAGGCAATTGCCCTTTATCCATCACTATGTCTGTTTGAAGGAACCAATGTAAGTGTAGGCCGTGGCACAGATGCTCCTTTTCAGGTTATTGGTAGCCCATACTATACTTCAAAAGATTTCTCTTTTACTCCGCAAAGTACGCCTGGAGCCACAAGCCCGCCTTATAAAGGCCAAAAATGCTATGGCTTAGACTTACGTGCACCTTCAGATGCGCAGCCTTTTACTCTTGTTTATTTACTCGAGATGTATAAAAACTCAACGCAGAAAGAGAAGTTTTTTAACAGCTTTTTTGAGCGTTTAGCAGGCACTTCTAAGCTGCGTGATCAAATTAAAGCCGGTAAAACCGAAGCTGAGATAACAGCCAGTTGGGAGCCTGAGCTGTCTATATATAAAGAAAAACGTAAGCAGTACCTGCTTTACCCTGATTATAATTAACTATGACTCAAGAATTGCGCATTGTGTTTATGGGTACACCAGACTTTGCGGTGCCTACCCTGCAAACACTCGTGGAACACCAGTATAATGTAGTAGCTGTGATCACGGCACCTGATAAACCTGCGGGCCGTGGACAGAAGATACATCAGTCTCCGGTTAAGGAATATGCCGTGTCTCAAAATATACCAATACTACAGCCTACAAACCTGAAGTCTGAGGTTTTTCTGGAAGAATTACACAGCTACCAAGCTAACCTGCAAATTATTGTAGCTTTCCGTATGCTGCCAGAGGTAGTATGGGCTATGCCGGCCTTAGGCTCTTTCAACATACATGGATCGCTGCTGCCACAGTACCGCGGGGCTGCTCCTATCAACTGGGCCATCATCAACGGCGAAAAAGAAACCGGGGTAACTTCCTTTTTTTTGAAACACGAAATCGATACCGGGGATATGATATTTCAGGAGCGTTTACCTATACTGGAGGAAGACGATTTTGGCAGCGTGTATGAGAAGCTGAAGTATAAAGGTGCTGAACTAGCTTTGCGAACTGTACAGGCTATAGAGCAAGGGCAGGTGCAAACGCAGCCACAAGAGGTAACCGCCGAAACCAAGCATGCCCCTAAAATTTTCAAAGAAACCTGTGAGATCAACTGGAACCAGCCAGCGAAACAGGTGCGCGACTTTATCCGTGGGTTGAGTCCTTATCCAGCAGCCTGGGCTCATCTTAACGGCAAGAATTTTAAGATTTTCAAAGTAGAAGCCTTAGATAATACAGTTTATACTTCTGAGCCTGGTCGTATTCATTCAGACAATAAGACCTTCCTACATGTCCAAACCTCTTCTGGTGCCATTGCTATACTTGATTTACAGATGGAAGGCAAAAAAAGGATGCCTATACAAGACCTGCTACGCGGGTACAACTTTAACCTATAGCCACTTATGATATCTATAGTAGTAGCTGCTGCAGAAAATAACGTTATAGGGAAGGATAACGACCTGATCTGGTATCTGCCAGCCGACCTGAAACATTTCAAAAAGCTCACCATGGGCCACCCGATGGTGATGGGACGCAAGACGTTTGAATCTATAGGCAAACCTTTACCAGGGCGTACATCTATCATCATTACTTCGCAAGAAAACTTTACTGCCGAAGGATGCTTAGTGGCACACTCACTGGAAGAGGCTCTTGAAAAAGGAAAAGCGTTAAACACTGAAGTATGCGTAATAGGAGGAGCTACGATCTACAAACAAGCTTTGCCTCTTACAGACAAAGTATACCTGACACGCGTGCACCAAAGTTTTGAAGGTGATGTATACTTTCCTGATTTACTAAGGAATGAATGGCAGATAGAGGCCGAAGAACACCATGAGCCTGACGATAAAAACAAGTATAGCTATACTTTTCAAACGCTCACCAGAAAATAACCAGGTATAAAAGAAAAAAGGCCACTCAGGAGCGGCCTTTTTTCTTTTATACTTGCTGAGACTCTTTAGCGTAGAATATACAGCTTACCATACCCGTTTTTGAAGGCTTTATCTCCAAAAGTGTTTCGGTGTTTCATTTCCTCTTCACCTTTGCTCATGATTACCCTGTACAGGTAAACGCCATTGGCTAATTTATCTCCATACATGTCAGTACCATCCCAAGCGTATTCTGTTTTGTTATTTCCGATACGCAGTGGGCCAAGCTCCTCTTTCATTATCTCCTTTATCACTTTGCCGGTCACTGTCAATATCTGGATTTTCATGTGCTCCGGAATAGTGCTGCCTGTAAGTGTAAAGATGAAATTAGTTTTTGAAGAAAACGGATTTGGAAACGGATAGAAGTTAGTAACACTTGCCTCTCCAATTACTTCAAAACCTATTCTATAAGGTGATACGCCAGAGTCTTTACCGACAGCATCTTTAGCTCTTACTTCCATCTTATACTTGCCATCGAGCAATCTTGTCGGCTTGTACTCCAGTTTAAAATCGCTTTTTTCAGTAGCAGGAATAAAAGAAATTTCCTGTGGGTTGCTCATCAGATCTATCTCCTTCGGAACACCAACTGGGTCAATCAGCACAAGGGACATCTGCGAAGGATCTTTCAAAAACACATAGTCATTCTCATCCTTCACTACCACACTAATCAGCGGACTTGGTGAAACAATGTCTCCATCCATTATCTGTATACCATCAAAAGCTACATTCATAATCGGGTGTAGTTTCGACTTCACATTAAACTCTACCTCATAAAAGTTATTGGTATAGTCCTGCTCAGGTAGAATTCTAGGATTTACATCTATTTCCACCTTGTAAGTACCTTCAAATTGCTTTGTACTGAAGGTATAATCAAACTTGACAATCTCATTAGCTCCTACAGGCTTAATTTTAAAACTTGAAGTAGATGCTTGTATTCCATCTCCTGAAAGAGTTACTTCTACTGTAAGCGAGTCAGAAAAAGCAGTTGAAGTTATATTCTGGAAAGCCATCGGAACCGTGAGGCTGCCGCTACCGGCCAGAGGAGTTAAATCGTCTGTGCTAGCTTTTACTAAGTCTGGACGTACCATACCTTCTGGCGCACCATTATAAGTTACATACCATTCTTTTAATTGAGGAGCAGTACGCAACGAATCATCAGAAAGAAAGGCAGATAGCTTTAGGTTTGGATAAAGAGCTGCATCAATATCTGAAATATCCTTGCTGCCTTCCTTTACATCTTCTACTAGAACCACTTCAGTTCCTGTTGAATCTACACCTATTACACTTAACTTATAATTGTCATTACCTTTTATCTCACCCTTACTTTCCTGATAGTTTACGATGTTGTGATGAAGCGTTCCCCACTCAAGCACAGGGCCAATAAGAGAGGAGGTAATTGTTCCAGAAGTTTTAGGAGTTTGTAATGTAACCGATAAACCTATACTCTGCGAGGCAGCCGGCGTACTATCTTCTTTATCGTATGTTTTTTCCTGTGCCGTACCGGGTGCAGCACCTTTTATACCTACAATTGCAAACGGATCGCCTGTTTTCAGATCATCAATTAAAACAGATCCTATACTTCTAAAAGCTGCTTTCGCTTCTTCAGGCAGGTTATCGAATGGTATGTTGTTGATACCAATGGCAGCCACATATTGGCCCTCAGGTATATCATCAATAAATGCCTTTATTTTAGCTACATTTTCAGACTTTGATAAATCATCAGAGTTGAACAGAAAATTTTCTCCTTCGTAACCACATACTGTCTGCCCTTTTTTGTTCTTTATGGGTTCAAGTGTTTTGCTGTCATATGCAAACATGTAAAACATGGGTTTTGTAACCTTAATGTATTCTGAGTTACCACCACAGTAGTGCCCAATTACGTGCTCCCCATCCACAAGAAACCCGTAAGGAGGATCGGTCCAACGTATTGCTCCACCAGCGGTACGCAATTCAAGAGGCTTGCTTATAGGGCTAAACTGCCATACACCATCCTGCTGGCTTAGAGGTTCAATATTATTTGTTAATGCCTCTGTAAACTGTCCTTTATGACTTTGAGACCAACCTGAATTGACATTAGGTAAGTGCCTGAAGGAGCTTTTTACCCAAAGCGTATCTTCTCCAGGCTCGTATGTACTGAAACGTGCACGCCAATAATATACTTTATTTTTGTTTTGGGAATTGTCGGGTAAGGTTACTTCCCATGCAGCATAATAAGGATTAGAAACCACCTTTGATTTTACCCATGCACTCTTAAATGTGCTGGTTGTATCCATTTCAAAATAGATTCCCTGATGATTCTCTTTTTCTGCTGTTGCCTGCACTATAAGCTTTACCTGCTGTGTGCCTACAATATCGTACTTCTGAGGATTAACTGCTACAAGGCCACTTGCTGAAAGAAATTTACGGTAGATAGCTGAATTATTATTTACATTGATTTCATCGAATGCACCAGGGCTATCCAGTTTAACTTCAAGAATATTCATTCCTAAAGCCGCCATACCTTTATTAGGTATCTTTACATTAACCCTTCTTTTAGAAAAAATTGGATCTATTTTTATAGAATCCAACACTTGAGTGGTATTGTCCGGTAATCTTCGGCTAATAGATATATAAATAGATTTCTCAATAGCTTTACCTAAGTTCCCAACTTCAAATGTTAGTAACAAAGTATCTGCTATAGCAGATGCACGTTCTCCATTCATATTGGTGATACTCAAAGAATTTTCAACTATAAAGTAATCTGGTTTTTCAGGGTTGTAGATTCGCAAAGCTGGATCACCTTGTAATACCATCTCCAGCATCATTGCAATCATAATTTCATTATTTGCAAGTGCTGATTTCGATAACCTTGTGATAGTTTCTTTCTGCACTTCCCCTAGTGATTTACCATAAAAAGAAGGATCTTTAAATGCAACGTTGTAGAATATGGAAGTATAATTATTCAGGTACTGGATATAGCCTCCATCGACGTGCGCAATTAAAGCAACGGCTCCTTTATCTGGTGTTTTTAACCAGTCTTCCCCAAAAGAGTCATTATCAGAAACAAAGGCATTCCCTGCGTTACATCCATTCATGAACATGATAGGGTATTTACCTTTGTTTTTATAGTTACTAAAAGGGCTTGAGGCATAGCCAATATCAAGATCTGTAGTACCTGTGGAGCTGTGTCCAAAGAAAGTTAGCAGAGATACACCAGCGTTAACTTCTTTCGATACATCAATCACTTCAACCACTTCGCTAAGGTTGTGTCGTGTTTTTTGAATAACGTTAGCGCCTAGGAATGGTCCTTCAGCAGTCTTCTTATAGTTGCTTAGGTGGTTGGCTATCTGGTTTATTTCACTTGATGTATTACCACCTCCTAAATGTAGTATATTCTTTCGCCATGGTTCTCCTACCTTGGCTTGCTCGTACTCTTTAACCTTATTTAAATAAGCCATTACTTCTTCTGCAGAAACAACAGATAGTCTGCCTGTAGGAAACATAGGCACATAATTACTATCTTTAAACCTCGTGGAAAAGAGTAGATCTGAAGCAGGGTGTGTACCTAAACCTGTTGGCACCAAGTCTTTTGCACGAGAAGCAGCATTTTTATAACTGAGCATTCTCACTTCATAGGCTTTGCCCATATAAAGAACAAATTTTCCTCGATCTGAAGTTGCTAAATAACTTGAGAACCTTTTGAGAGCATTTGCAGAAAACTCACCATAATGAAACATGTTCACTAGGTCATCCACAAATACAACTAAAGTGTTGTAACCACCGCCGGCAGCAGAACCTCTATAGGCGGCATATTCCATTGGGGCTGGGCTTTGGCTGTCTCCAACCTTCTTCATCAACTTCTTGTTTGTTACAATTATGTAGTTGTAATCAGCAGGTACAATATTTTGAAACTTTATTATTTCAGTTTTACCAACTGGTGCCAACGCTTGATCTGTTCTGGCAAGTAAATATTTCTGTGAAACAGGGCCAGCTTGTAAAGCAAAACCTTTCCTGCTAGAGCCACTTAGTACAACTCCCTGGGTACGCACTACATTACCTAAATCAGTTACATTATAAGCAACTACAGCAGCAGGCGCACCAGTGTATTCAAAATATTGTATGGCAGCACGTAGCGAGTCTGTATAAAGAAATGCAGATATGCCAGAGAAAATGTTCTTTTGAGGGAAAGTTAGCCGTGCATAGGCTAAGCTTACTCTGCCGATTAGTCCATCTATTTCTTTCGGTATTAGGTGAACTGTAAGTGTGCTTTTGCTTGTATTAATATCAGGGAATGTAATTTCCTCTCTACCTTTAACAAAATCAAAGGATCCAAACTTATGATTATTGATTGTCCTGATTGCATTACCATTGACAAGATTGATATCAACATTGTGGTGGTGTTCATTAGGCCCAACAGCGGCATATTCAAGTACAGGAGCAGGTCCAGACATTTCTATATTTGATACACTTGGTATTGCAAAAACAAGCTTAGTAATAGTATTTGATTCTGAAGAAAAATATCCCTCACCTCTATCCATCCATGGCATTCTATTTACACCATATGGTTGTCCAAGGTATAAGGTACCAACCTGCAGGTTCATGGCCTTCTGCAAATGATAAGGCTCAGGAGTGCGCCCATCAACGGCAGGATTCAATTCCCGCATGCGCTTATTGCCGCCAGCAGGATTAAGAGTTAGAAAATAAGCAGCAGTATCAGTATACATACTGTGGAGCTGATGCACTTGGTGCAAAGGGTTTTTAAATAACTCCTGATCTAATACACCATTATTCTTTTCGCCATAAAATTCTAAAAAGTCCTGTGCGTCCAGGCTTCCGTCAGCTTCACCGGCTACATAGATGGCTACCTCTTTACCTCTTCTGAACAATTGGAGGTGCTGTGGATTTTCATTTTCCAGGCCGAGGTTCTTCAGGTAAGTATAGTCTAGCTTATACAAGCCATCTGCTGTCACCTTTAACTTAAAATAGGTTTTGGAGTAGTCTATCCACTCGTTGCCATACACTTCCTGCGCCTGCACAGTACCTACTCCTAAGCCAGAAACGAAGAGAAGAAGTGTGAATAAAAATCGATTCATATTTTATACTTTATTCTTTGCTGTATTTATAGAACAGAAACCCTTAATCGAAGGCATAGCCTAGCGACACGATGACAGAGGAGGTATTAGAGCCCCCAACGGCATTACTTTCGCTGTTGCTTATGCGAGACATAGCCAGGTCCAGACTTAGGCCATTTGTTTTCACACCAACCCCAAAGTTAGGCTGCATACGTTTTGTGTTACCGCCATCAAAATTCTTCGTTTCCTGATAATTGTTTAAACCTCCTCGGATAAATACAGCATTGGCATATGCGAGCTCCAATCCTACATGAGGATCAACTGATACTACATCAGATTTTACAAGCACATTTCGTTTGCCATCAAAAGTAAAGTCAACGTCTGTAGCAATAAGAGCGGAAATACGATCTGTGAAATTGAAAGACTTGCCTACTCCAAGCACCAGCCTGGGTAAGGTAAGCTCAGCCGTATTTTTTGGCAGGTCATTTCCTGTTTGGGCGTAGGCCTCTTCCAACTCTTCCACATTATGTGTCCAGGCGGTAAAAGTAGTGGTGATGTCTTTTGCCATCACTCCAAATTGCCAGGAGCCTCGTTGCAGCTGCGCTCCCGCATCAATTCCAAACCCATAGGCATCGGCAAAATCACCTACGTTGCGATATATTATCTTAGCGCTAACACCAAGTTGTAAGCCTTCAATAAGGTTGCTGCGGCGTGCATACGAGATAAGCATCGCATAATCCGCTACTGAGAAGAACCTTATACTATCATACTGCGTGTACCCATACTCGTTGTACAAGCGGCGGGTATCTGCAATATCATCAACCCCTACCCTTATAAGCGATACAGCAAGTGCACTGCTTGAATCAATGGGCATAGCAAAACTACCAAAGTCATTTTTAGCAATACCTGCAAAAAGCTCTGAGTGCATCAGGCTGATGTTATACTTATGTTGCAGGCGCAGCAAACCAGCAGGGTTCCAATAACCAGCTGTTGCGTCATTGGCCAACGCCGACTGCACATTACCCATTCCCAGGGCACGACCTCCTACCCCGATGTTCAGGAACTCATTGCTGTACTTAGGAGTGGATACCTGCCCCGCAGCTCCAGACCATGTAATCAGAAAAAGCAGGGCCAAGATACTGCGCAGGGTAAAATTGTCCATTTTAGACAGTAAATATATTCTCATAAAAAATTTAATTGCACTTCTCGCAAAGCTTCAGCCACTGGGCTCTACAGCTTTATTTGCCCCTAAACACACCAGAAGCA
>NZ_JBHTLD010000150.1:0-12839 GCF_042678745.1 Pontibacter rugosus
GGTAAATATTATTTTTTGCTAAAACAAACATCATCAACTACATAAAAAATTTATGAAAACATTTTTACCAAAACTTTTCTTATTCATTTTTGCGGTGGCTATTTTCTCATCCTGCCAATCGCAATCTTCTTGTCCTGCCTATGCAAGCCATAAGGTTAAACCAATGAGTAAGCCTACCTTTTTGAAGGATAGTGCACGTAGATAATTAATTGATAACGGGGGAGCCACAAGTAGTTTATTTGTGGCTGTTATATGAACGAGAAGCCACACCTTTTGGGTGTGGCTTCTTTAGTTTAAAAGCGGCTGTAGGTATTATGAGTTTTATTTGCAGGCTATATGTGTATTCAATAAGCTGTAAGTTTCGGTATAATCTGCTGATACTTCTTATTTAAGTTGAGCCTTCTGCAAAAGGAGGCAAAGATCAGCTAATGGAATACGGTATGGCTTGAAGAGTAAGCTGGATTTTTACGGGAGAAGCCTAGGAAGGAACGACTTTCTTAATTATTTGCTTCAAAAACAAGAAAGGCTTGCAGTTAATACTGCAAGCCTTTTATCTGTAGCGGGGAGCAGAATCGAACTGCCGACCTCAGGGTTATGAATCCTGCGCTCTAACCATCTGAGCTACCCCGCCGAATTGTGGTGCAAATATAGCAGGAAGTTTTTGAAAGATGCAAGTCACTTTTCAGAAAAAAAATATTTTATTTTCTAAATATACGAAGTTCAGATAATTAGTGCTATAATTACTCAGACACATAGACCATGGCGTATGACCAAAGCTACGAAGACTAAATTTGTGCGTGAGTATTCTATCAATGCTTCTGCCAAACTACTTTACCCTTACCTAAGCACACCAAGCGGACTGGCCGAATGGTTTTGCGATGAAGCGACTGTGAACAGTGAAAAACAGTACAAATTCGTTTGGGACGGCAAAGACCATTATGCAGAGTTAACAAGTCAGCGCGTTAACCGCTCTGCCCGTTTTCTGTTTTTAAATGAGAAAAGAGAACATATGCCAGATGCTCCCTATATAGATTTTACCATTGAAGCAAGCGAACTGACACAGGAGCAGTTTTTGAAGGTGGTAGACTACTCTGATGAAGAAGATGAGGAAGAAATGGAGGAGCTATGGGATAACCTGATGCAGAATTTGCGTGAATTAGTAGGAGGGTAGGAGGTTTGCCCAAGATAGTGCTTATCTTTGCATGGTTATTGCAGACTAATGCCATACAAGGGCGGCAACGAAACTAGCAGGCCGTCTACATAATTGCGCATGAAGAAAATTGATAAGCTGATACTGCGGGCTTTTTTCGGCCCTTTCCTACTTACTTTCTCCGTCGTTGAGTTTATACTTTTAACGCAGTATATGCTCAAATACCTGGATGAGCTGGTTGGCAAGAACCTTGGGGGGGATGTTTTTGCCGAGCTGCTCTTATACTTTAGCATAAGTATGGCTCCGGTCGCTTTGCCCTTAGCTGTGCTTGTGTCCTCTCTAATGACTTTTGGCTCCTTGGGCGAGCATCATGAACTGACGGCAATAAAATCTTCTGGTATAGCGCTTACACGTGTGCTGCGGCCCGTGCTGTTGGCTGTTATGCTGATTACTGTAGGAGCCTTCTTCTTTAACAACTATACTGTTCCGAAGGCAAACCTAAAGGCTTACAGCCTTCTGTGGGATATAAGGCAGAAGAAACCTGCTATGAACTTTAAGGAAGGCGCTTTCTACAATGGCATTCCTGGCTATAGTATAAAGGTTAACGAGAAAATGAACGAGGGGCGGACGTTACGTGACGTCATGATTTATGACCACTCCAAAGGAGGCACCAACACTACCGTTATACTTGCTGACTCAGGTGAAATGTACATGGACTATGATGATACTTACCTGGTGCTTGAGCTGTTTGATGGTAATACCTATGTAGATCAGAACGATGCTTCTTTCCGAAGTTCAAACGAACAGTTTGTGCGGCAGGAATTTGATAAAAGCAAACTCATGCTAAGTATGGCCTCTTTTGATTTTGACCGTACACGTGAAGAACTCTTCTCTGATAATAAGATGATGAAGAATATTAACGAACTGGAGGTTGTGACGGATTCCTTAAAACGCTATTCTGAACGTGATAAAAGCCTTTATGCTCCCAATGTAGATCCGTTCTACATGTATTTTAAGGCAGATACTGGCCAGGTTAAGAATGGCCTGCGTTTGATGGAGAAAAAAGTAGAGCGCGAATTACCTGCTCCAACACATGATGCGCTGCTGCTAGCTACAAACAAGGCAAGAAATATAAAAAGCTTTACAAGTAGCTATGTTGAGCGTGTTAAAAACACGGTTCGCGAAGCAAATAACTATGAGGTGGAGATTTGGCGCAAGTATACCCAGTCCTTTTCTATCATTGTGATGTTCATGATCGGAGCACCCTTAGGCGCCATCATCAAAAAAGGTGGTATGGGAGTGCCGGTGGTTATTTCAATTGCCTTCTTTATTGTTATGTATGTCATGACTATATTAGGGGAGAAGTGGGGGCGCGAGGGACTCGTATCTGTAGGTGCCGGTATGTGGGCGGCAAACCTGATATTGCTTCCTGTCGGATTATTCTTTCTGTACCAGGCTCGCAACGACTCAAGTTTACTTGAATTTGATTTCTGGCGTAAACTGATGGCACGCCTGCGCAGGAATAAAATGTAATTCCACTATATAAAGATTTGCTAAAAGTTTTTTTTGTAAAAGTAAATCACATACCTTTGTGGCTTGTATAGCAAGCTTTGCAAGATAAAACAGATTGATATTTTTACGCAATGAGATTAACCACTGAAGCGAAACAAGAGATTTTCGAAAAGCACGGTTTCAACAAGGCAACGACTGACACAGGTTCTCCTGAGTCTCAGATCGCACTTTTTACAACGCGCATCGCTGACCTTACTGAACACCTGAAGATCCACAAAAAAGACTTTAGCACCCGTCTAGGTCTTTTAAAGCTGGTAGGTAAAAGAAGAAGACTTCTAAACTACCTCATGAAAAACGATATCGAGCGATACAGAGCTATCATCGGCCAGCTAGGTATTCGTAAGTAAGCTTATAAAATTGTATTAGGGAATTCATATAACGGATTCCCTAATCTTTTTTACTACCCCTTCCTATAAATTGCCAGTACCGACAGTGTTGCAAAGGGTAGCGCTGTCTTTTTTGATGATAAAGAAAATTGAAGATGTCATACAACGCGATTAGCAAATCCATTATTCTTCCGGATGGCCGGGAGATCACCATTGAAACTGGTAAACTAGCAAAGCAGGCTGACGGATCTGTCGTAGTGAAAATGGGTAACACCATGCTATTGGCAGCCGTTGTGTCAAACAAAGATGCACGTGAAGGAGTTGATTTCCTTCCACTTTCAGTAGATTACCAGGAGAAATTCGCCTCTTCAGGCAAGATTCCCGGAGGTTTCCTGCGTAGAGAAGCCAGATTATCTGACTATGAAATATTAGTTTCCCGTTTAGTAGACCGTGTACTGCGTCCGCTGTTCCCGCAAGACTATCACGCGGAAACTCAAATGACTATAAATTTAATATCTGCTGATACAGATATTATGCCGGATGCTTTGGCAGCACTTGCGGCTTCTGCTGCGCTTGCCGTGTCTGATATTCCTTTCAACGGCCCTATTTCTGAAGTACGTGTAGCGCGTGTTGATGGAAAGCTGGTAATTAACCCAAGCGTAACAGATCTGCAGCGTGCTGACATCGAATTGATGGTAGGTGCTTCTATGGATAGCGTTGTGATGGTAGAGGGCGAGATGAACGAAGTGTCAGAAGCCGAGATGCTGGAAGCAATTCAGTATGCACACGATGCCATCAAAGTACAGTGCCAGGTGCAGCTTGAGCTAGCTGAAATGGTTGGCAAAACGGTGAAGCGTGAGTACTCGCATGAAACACATGACGAAGAACTTCGCCAGAAAATATACGAAGCTACGTATGACAAAGCATATGAAGTAGCAAAAAGAGGCCGCGCTAACAAAGCAGAGCGTTCTGAAGGTTTTAAAGAAGTAAGAGACGAGTTCATCGCTTCCCTTGGTGAAGACCATACATATGATGTAAACCTTATCAAAGTTTACTACCACGATGTAGAGAAAGAAGCAGTGCGTAAAATGATCTTAGAGGATCGTGTACGTCTGGATGGTCGTCAGTTGGATGAAATCCGCCCCATCTGGTCAGAGGTTAATTACTTGCCTGCAACTCATGGTTCTGCCGTATTTACCCGTGGCGAAACGCAGTCTTTGACTACTGTTACACTTGGTACTAAGCTGGATGAGCAGATGATTGACAGCGCTATGGTATCTGGTACTAACAAATTCTTACTGCACTATAACTTCCCTGCTTTCTCAACAGGCGAGGTAAGACCAAACAGAGGTCCTGGCCGTCGTGAGGTTGGACACGGTAACCTGGCTTTACGTGCTCTTAAAAAAGTGCTTCCTTCTGAGGCAGAGAATCCTTATACCATTCGTATTGTTTCTGACATCCTGGAATCAAACGGTTCATCTTCTATGGCAACGGTATGCGCCGGTAGCTTAGCCTTGATGGATGCTGGTGTACCTATCAAAGCTGGTGTTTCTGGTATTGCGATGGGGCTTATCACAGATGAGGCAACAGGCAAATTTGCTGTTTTGTCTGACATCTTAGGTGATGAAGATCATTTAGGAGATATGGACTTCAAAGTAGCTGGTACAAATAAAGGTATCACTGCCTGCCAGATGGATATCAAAGTACAGGGATTGTCTTACGAGGTACTTAGCCAGGCGCTTCAGCAGGCTAATGCAGGTCGTTTGCACATCCTGAACGAAATGTCTAAAACCCTTTCTGCTCCTAATACTGATTATAAGCCTCACACGCCACGTTCGTTTAATATTGTAATCGATAAAGAATTTATCGGTGCTATCATCGGACCGGGTGGTAAAGTGATCCAGCAGATTCAGAAAGACACGGGTGCTACCATCATTATTGAAGAGAAAAATGAGAAGGGCCATGTAAATATCTTTGCCAGCAACCAAGAGTCAATGGACCAGGCTGTTGCTAAAATCAAAGGTATTGCAGCTCAACCTGAAATGGGAGAAGAATACATTGGTAAAGTTAAGTCTATCCAGCCTTATGGTGCCTTTGTTGAATTCATGCCGGGTAAAGATGGCTTACTACATATCTCTGAAATTAAGCATGAGCGTGTTGAAACAATGGAAGGCGTGCTTGAGATCGGTGAAGAAATTAAAGTGAAGCTTATCGATGTTGATAAGAAAACAGGCAAGTTCAAGCTGTCTCGCAAAGCCCTTTTGCCTAAGCCAGGCGCAGAACAAAATCAATAGTCCTGCTAAAGTTAAATAACTCTTGGTACCTGAGCCTTATGGCTCTACAGGTGCCAGGAGTTTTAACTTTGATCGGTTAGTTAAAGTATCTTGACTTTAATATGAAGATATAAGAACTTTGCACGATTTTCTTATGTTAAGACACCGAGCCAAAAACAAGTTTTCACAAAAATTTTAGAATAACAATATACTCTGATGAGACAACTCAAGATAAGCAAACAGATTACGAACCGTGAGAGCCAATCACTGGATAAGTATCTACAGGAGATTGGTAAAGTAGATTTGCTTACTCCTGATGAAGAGGTGTCGCTGGCACAGAGAATTAGAGAGGGAGATCAGTTTGCACTTGAGAAGTTAACAAAGGCTAACCTGCGTTTTGTGGTATCAGTGGCAAAGCAGTATCAGAACCAGGGCCTATCCTTAGGCGACCTTATCAACGAGGGTAACTTAGGTTTGATTAAAGCAGCCAAAAGATTCGACGAGACAAGAGGTTTCAAGTTTATCTCATACGCAGTTTGGTGGATCCGTCAGTCAATCCTACAGGCCTTGGCCGAGCAGTCGCGTATTGTTCGTTTGCCGCTAAACCGCGTAGGCTCGCTGAACAAGATATCTAAATCATTCTCTGAGCTGGAACAAAAGTTTGAGCGTGAGCCATCGCCTGAAGAAATTGCTGAAGTACTGGAGCTGACTACGGCTGAAGTTGTAGACACACTTAAAATATCGGGTCGCCACGTGTCTGTGGATGCACCGTTTGTACAAGGTGAAGAAAACCGATTGTTGGACGTGCTGGAGAACGACGATGAGGAATCGCCGGACACTGGCCTGATGAACGACTCGCTTCGCAAAGAGGTACAGCGTGCTTTATCAACGCTTACTAAACGAGAAGCAGACGTTATCACCTTATACTTTGGATTGAACGGAGAACACTCCCTAACTTTAGAAGAAATAGGAGAGAAGTTTAACTTAACCCGTGAGCGTGTACGCCAAATCAAGGAGAAAGCAATCCGCAGACTTCGCCATACATCCAGAAGCAAAGCATTAAAGCCATACTTAGGTTAATTGCATTAGACAGTAAGCAAAAGCCCTGGCCAACAAGCCGGGGCTTTTTTTGTTTACACCTTAACTACGGCTTTTTGCAGTGCTGAATGCAGGCATAGGCCCGGATTTTTTGTATACTTGCAACCTGATTTCTTATAGACTAAAATAGAAATGGAAATAGAAAAAGTGAAATGCCTCATCATCGGTTCAGGACCTGCCGGTTATACGGCAGCTATTTATGCCTCCAGAGCTGGACTTAGCCCTGTTTTATATCAAGGCCTTCAGCCAGGCGGACAGCTTACCATTACCAACGATGTAGAAAATTATCCTGGTTACCCAGAGGGAGTTATGGGGCCTCAAATGATGGAAGACTTTAAGAAGCAGGCTGAGCGATTTGGCACAGATGTGCGTTATGGCATAGCCACTTCTGTTGATTTTTCCGGGCAACCGCACAAAGTAGTAATAGACGATCAAAAGACTATCGAAGCAGATACTGTGATCATCTCAACAGGCGCTTCTGCCAAATGGCTGGGTCTAGAGTCGGAGGCAAGGCTGAATGGCAGTGGTGTGTCTGCCTGTGCCGTTTGTGATGGTTTCTTTTACCGTGGACAGGAGGTCGTGATAGTGGGAGCTGGGGATACGGCTGCTGAAGAGGCTACTTATTTATCTAACCTGTGCAGCAAGGTATATATGGTGGTTCGCCGTGGCGAAATGCGTGCCTCCACCATTATGCAGGAGCGTGTGCTAAACACGAAAAATATAGAAGTGCTTTGGAATACTGTAACAGACGAAATTCTTGGTGAGAAAGAAGTAGAAGCCGTTCGTTTGAAGAATGTGCTTACCAATGAAATGCGTGAGGTTGCTGTCAAAGGTTTCTTTGTGGCCATTGGGCACGAGCCAAATTCTGGTATATTCAAAGATTTCCTGAACCTGGATGAGAATGGGTATATCCGCACGATTCCTGGAAGTTCAAAAACTAATATAGATGGCGTATTTGCCTGTGGTGATGTACAGGACTTTACATACCGCCAGGCCGTAACTGCAGCTGGATCAGGTTGTATGGCCGCACTTGATGCAGAGCGTTATCTGGCAGCCAAGGGCTTGCATTAGAGTACAGATGCAAAAAAGCTCCTGGCCATACTATTTCTTATAGTTGTTGCCAGGTGTATCACAATAAATATGGCTGTGCTGCTGTTTTATTTAGCGAATGAAGTGTTGCGGGAAGGCAGCACAGCCAACCTTTTTGATGCCAAATGTTTAAAAGAAAAGCCTCTTTATTTTTCCTGCTTACCTGCTTGTGTTTGATATGGTGTGCGGGTGGTGCTATGGCACAAGGAAAAGTAAAAGACCTGTTTAAGGTTAAAACTCCTAAAATAGACTATGTCCGTCCGGATACGACGATCCTGATCAAGTATGAGGATTTTCCGGATGATGATTCAGACGCTGACCAGTCTATCTTCTTTAACCCGAAAAAGCAGCTTTCCATAGTTAGCGAAGACACTACCGAGCTAGACCTTGGAGAGCAGCATATTGTGGAGATGTCGGAAGAGGTGCTTGTAGACTCTACCTGGATTAAGATTGCCGGCTACTATGCGATTTGGGATACCCGAAACATCAACCCATACCGCATGGATGGCCGCCAGTTAAAAGACACTGTAGACATAAAGCTGTACGACCCAAAGCAAAATCGGAATTATAAAATGCCTTTGATAAAGACACCGATAACCAGTCATTTCGGACACAGGGGGTCGCGCTGGCACTATGGCACAGACATAGACCTGGACACAGGAGATTCTATTTTTGCTGCTTTTGATGGGGTGGTACGCATTAACAAGTGGGACGGCGGTGGATATGGCAATTACATCGTAGTGCGCCATTACAACGGCTTAGAGACCTTATACGGACACATGAGCAAAGCTATAGCTCAGCCCGGTGATTTCGTGAAGGCAGGTGAGCTGATAGGCCTTGGTGGAAGCACCGGCCGAAGCTCTGGTCCGCATCTGCATTATGAAGTGCGTTACCAGGGCAACCCGATGGATCCTGAGAACCTGTATGATTTTCCTGATTACCTGCTTAAAGGGGAGAGCTATCAGATTACCTCAGCCGTCTTCAATTATTATAACCGTGCTAAGAGCGGCACAGCCAGTAGTGGCAGGAGAGCAGCTTACCATAAAGTACGCAGCGGAGACACGTTATCTGGTATAGCCAAGAAATACGGTGTATCCGTTAGCCAATTGACCCGCTTAAACGGTATAAGCGCACGTACCACTTTAAGAGTGGGCAAGTCGTTGCGCATTAGGTAAATTAAGAAAACCATGAAATTAGATATACTTGCATTTGCATCTCACCCAGATGATATAGAGTTAGGTTGTTCCGGAACGTTGATTGCGCATATTGCCGCTGGCAAACAAGTAGGCATTGTTGATTTAACCGAAGGAGAGCTAGGTACTCGTGGCACAGCAGAAATCCGTTTAGAAGAAGCCGAGGCTGCCGCACGTGTGATGGGAGTAAGTGTTCGGGACAATCTTGGTATGGCGGATGGTTTTTTTCAGAATGACCGCGAGCATCAACTGAAGGTAATAGAGAAAATACGAAAGTATAGACCGGAGATTGTTATCATGAATGCTGTGTATGATCGGCATCCGGACCATGGCCGTGGCTCAGACCTGGTATCTGAATCATGTTTCAAGGCAGGGCTTAAAATGATCAAAACACAGGATGAGGCTGGGAAGGAGCAGGAGGCGTGGCGACCAAAGGTTGTTTACCACTATATTCAGGACCGGTTGATTACACCAGATGTAGTAGTGGATGTAACGCCATTCTGGGATAAGAAAATGGAGACTATCCGAGCTTTCAAATCTCAGTTTTTTAACCCGGATGATTCATCGCCTAATACCTATATCTCTTCACCTGAATTTCTAAAATTTGTGGAGGCAAGGGCACTTGAACTAGGGCATGCTATCGGGGTTACCTATGGTGAAGGATTCACAAAAGAACGTCATATAGGAGTGAAAAACTTATTTGACCTTATCTAGTTGTTAAAAAGCAAAAGCCTTAAGATGCTTTAAAATCAAGCAGTAGCACTGATTTTGTATTGACTTAAGTATAAAAAGAAGGAGCGTAACCATATGGTTACGCTCCTTCTTTTTATACTTAAATCTTTAAATGATCTTACAGCGTTCTGTTTCGTCGCCAGTTAGAGTTTACTTGCTTGGCCTCAGTAACATCAGCTTTTGCAGGTTTTTGCTTGTTCATTAGCATGGCTGCAAGCGCTACAGCAATTTGATTTGTTTCTTCATCCGGCTTTACCTCAAGAGCTTCCGGCGTAAAATAGCGCTCAATAAACTTTGTGTCAAAGTTACCGCTCACAAAAGCCTCGTGTTGCAGCACATAACTTCCAAAAGGCAAGGTCGTTTCAATTCCGGTAATTTGATATTCAGCAATAGCACGCAGCATCTTATCTATGGCTTCTTTACGATCTTTGCCAAAGGTTACAAGCTTGGCAATCATAGGGTCATAGTAAATAGGTATTTCCATACCTTGCTCAAAACCATCATCCACACGAACACCTAAGCCTTGTGGGCGCTTGTAAGTTTCAAGTGTGCCGATGTCTGGCAAAAAGTTGTTGGCAGGGTCTTCAGCATAAACACGCAGTTCTAAGGCGTGGCCGTTTATTTGAAGATCTTTCTGTTTAAAGCGCAAAGGATTTCCTTCAGCAATTAAAATCTGCTCTTTTACCAGATCTAATCCTGTTATCTGCTCCGTTACAGGGTGCTCTACCTGCAGGCGGGTGTTCATTTCAAGGAAGTAAAAGTTCATGTTTTCATCCAGCAAGAACTCAACCGTGCCGGCTCCCACATAATCACAGGCTTTGGCTACGTTTACGGCATTGCGTCCCATTTCCTCCCGCAAGGCAGGAGTAAGCACGGAAGAAGGAGCCTCTTCAATTACTTTCTGGTGGCGGCGCTGTATAGAACACTCACGTTCAAATAAATGCACGATGTTGCCATGCGTGTCACCCAGCACCTGTATCTCAATGTGGCGTGGAGAGCCGATGTATTTTTCAATGAATACAGAGCCATCTCCAAAAGCTGAAGTAGCCTCGCTTACTGCCAATTGCATCTGCTCCTCAAACACCTCCACGCTTTCAACCACACGCATACCCTTGCCACCACCACCAGCACTGGCTTTGATCAGGATAGGGAAACCCACTTGGGTGGCAATTTCTTTAGCGGCTTCCACATCTGTGATAGCCTCCTCTGTGCCAGGTACCATCGGTATGTTATACTTAGCCACTGCTGCTTTGGCCGCTAGTTTGCTGCCCATCAAATCAATAGCTTCAGGCGATGGACCGATGAAAACTATGCCTGCTTCCTGTGACGCTTTGGCAAAGCCTGCGTTTTCTGATAAAAATCCATAGCCTGGATGAATGGCATCTACTCCTAAATCTTTACATACTTGAATAATCACGTCGCCGCGCAAGTATGACTCATTTGATTTAGGACCGCCTACACAAACGGCCTCATCGGCAAAACGTACATGTAGGGCATTGCGATCTGCTTCACTGTAAACAGCTACTGTCTTAATACCCATTTCTTTAGCAGTGCGCATTACACGTAAGGCTATCTCACCACGGTTGGCTACTAGGATCTTATTTATCTTTCTCATGCAGAAGCTAAGTTTTAATTTACTTCAAAGAAAAGCTTTTGAGCTCAAAGTTAAAAATCACGGCTTAAAAAGAGATTGTGAGTATAGCGCATGAATTGTATATGAATCTAAGAAACCATAACTTTGCGTAGTGTTATACTTTATTTCGGTGGATTATGTATAATGCGAAAGTTAAGTTTGAAAATATCCCGATAACCTAATTATTACACAAGTGGATTTATTTGAAAAGTTGTTGACCAACAGAGGTCCGTTAGGCAGCCACTCACATTATGCGCATGGTTATTTCACATTTCCTAAGCTTGAAGGTGAGATTGCACCCCACATGAAGTTCAGAGGCAAAGAGGTGTTAACCTGGAGCCTGAACAACTACCTTGGCCTTGCAAACCACCCAGAGGTTCGTAAAGTTGATGGAGAAGCTGCTGCTGAGTGGGGGATGGCGTACCCGATGGGCGCACGCATCATGTCCGGGAACTCTAACATGCATGAGCAGTTAGAAACAGAACTGTCTGACTTTGTGAAGAAAGAAGATACGCTGCTTTTAAATTTCGGATATCAGGGTGTAGTATCTATTATAGATGCGTTGGTTGACCGCCACGATGTGATTGTGTATGATGCTGAATCTCACGCCTGCATTATTGACGGTGTGCGACTGCACCAGGGTAAGCGCTTTGTGTATAGCCATAACGATATGGAAAGCCTTGAGAAACAGCTGGAGCGCGCAACTCGCTGGGCTGAGAACACAGGTGGTGCCATACTTGTGATTACTGAAGGTGTATTCGGAATGTCTGGTAACCTGGGCAACCTGCGCGATGTAGTGGCTTTGAAAGAGAAATTTAACTTCCGTTTGTTTGTAGATGATGCCCATGGTTTTGGTACAATGGGCGCTACGGGTGCTGGTACTGGTGAGCATTTAGGTTGTCAGGACGGTATAGATATCTATTTCTCTACATTTGCTAAGTCTATGGCAAGTATAGGGGCTTTCGTATCTTCAAACGAGCAAGTGGTGGAGTACCTGCGCTATAACATGCGTTCTCAAATTTTCGCTAAGTCTCTGCCGATGCCTTTAACAGTAGGAGCACTTAAGCGCCTGGAGTTGCTGCGCACCAAGCCAGAACTAAAGGACAAGCTTTGGGAGGTGGTACACGCGCTACAAAGCGGCTTGAGAGAAAAAGGCTTTAACATTGGCACCACAGAGTCTCCGGTTACGCCGGTTTTCCTGAACGGACAAATTCCTGATGCAACTCAGCTTACACTTGACCTACGCGAGAACTATAGCATTTTCTGCTCTATCGTAGTTTATCCGGTTGTTCCTAAAGATGTCATCATGCTGCGCCTTATTCCTACAGCTGCACATACACTGGAGGATGTACGTGTAACTATTGAAGCTTTTGAAAAAATTGCACAAAAACTAGATAAAGGTTTGTACTCTAGTCCGGCAGTAACGGCTTAATGGCCATTAGAGGCCTATATTAAAATTGGCTAATCTTTGCTTGTTTGTAACTAATGTGTATATTAGAGCAACAAAATCAAATGTTTCACAATAACAGTAGCTCTAATGAACAACAACTTTAGCAAACTGAAGGACTTAGTTATGTCCCTGGAAGGTGACTTCGAAAAGTTCTATGACAAAGGTAACGCAGCAGCCGGTACCCGTGTACGTAAAGGCATGCAAGACCTTAAAAACATGGCTCAGGACATCCGTAAGGAAGTTCAGGATCAGAAAAACGCAAACTCTGAGTCTGCTAAATAATTAGCCTACACAGCATAAATAAAAAAGGTGGCCTGAAAAGG
>NZ_JBHTLD010000151.1:0-12785 GCF_042678745.1 Pontibacter rugosus
TAGTGTATACCATGCTTTTGAAGGGCAGCATTAAAGGTGACATAGTATTTTTCAATTGCTGAAACTGTATTTTTATACTACTTTTAAGCATAAAGCGATCAGTTTAAACCAACGGAAATAAAACTAGATGAAACACCATCCTATCGGGCAGGAGCTGTTTGTGCACAACCGTCGCAACTTTTGTAAGCAGCTAAAGCCAGCATCCCTTGCTGTTTTCCATTCCAACGATGTGATGCCGACCAATGCCGATGGTACTATGCCGTTCCGGCAAAACAGCGACTTATTTTACTTAACAGGCGTAGATCAGGAAGAAAGTATACTTCTCCTTTTCCCGGACCACAAAGAGCAGCGCCTGCAGGAAATACTGTTCGTGCGCGAAACTAACGACCACATCCTGACCTGGGAAGGCTATAAACTTACCAAAGAGCAGGCGCAGGAGGTATCCGGCATTAAAACGATTTACTGGACACACCAATTCGAGCAAATTTTAAACTCGCTGCTATTTGAAGCAAAGCGTGTTTACCTGAATACAAACGAGCACCTGCGTGCTGTGGTGGAGGTAGAGACCCGCGATGCCCGTTTTATAAAGTGGATGCAGCAGCACTACCCATTGCATAAGTATGAGCGCAGCGCCCCAATTATGCACCAGATACGAGCTATCAAATCTGAAAAAGAGGTAGAGCTTGTTCAGGAGGCCTGCAACATCACCGAAAAAGCTTTTAAAAGATTGCTTGGTTTTATAAAGCCGGGTGTAATGGAGTTTGAGATAGAAGCGGAGCTGTATCATGAGTTTCTGCGCAACCGCTCTCGAGGCCCTGCTTATGCACCTATCATCGCCTCTGGCCAAAATGCCTGCATTCTGCATTATGTAGAAAACAGCCGCGAGTGCAAAGAGGGTGACTTAGTGCTGATGGATTTTGGAGCGGAGTATGCTAACTATGCAGCCGACCTCACGCGCACTGTGCCAGTAAGTGGTAAATTTACAAAACGGCAGCGCGAAGTATACGATTCGGTACTGACGGTTATGAAAACTGCCACACAAATGTTGGTGCCGGGCAATACCTTGGATCAGTACCACAGGTTTGTAGGCACCGTTATGGAAAATGAGCTGATTAAGCTTGGCCTGTTAAATGAAAGCGATGTACGCAACCAGGACCCGGAGAAGCCGCTTTATAAAAAGTACTTTATGCACGGTACTTCTCACCACTTAGGTTTGGATGTGCACGATGTAGGCAATAAATATCGGCCATTTGAGGAGGGGATGATATTTACATGCGAGCCGGGTATTTATATATGGGAAGAGAATATTGGTGTACGTCTCGAAAACGACATCCTGATCACGAAGAACGGACCCAAAGACCTGATGCAAAGTATACCACTGGAAGCCGACGAGATAGAGCGCCTTATGCAGGGGTAAGAAAAAAATTATATTTGATGTGATCATGAAAGGCTGCCAGCACTGTGCTGGCAGCCTTTTTTCTTGTGCTTACTCTAAAATTATAGCCTTTGCACTAATTTTTTTTTCTGAATACAACCTTGTGCGTTGGTTAGAGTTTGAAGTATAAGTTTAGCCATGCAAAAGAAAAGAGTGCAAAATTAGTGTGTGGCTGCCAGTGTGTTATCTGTCACCGATTAATTATGAGCCTATGGATAAATCTTTTCTCACTATAACGCAGCGTGCAGTTGCAGCCGATGAAAAGCTTGCGGAGAGATTATTTTTTGAGGAAGAAATAAACTCGTTTAGAAACATGCACGTATTGTCATATCAAAATATACATTGTAGAACTATGCAAACACAATTATCGAAAATTTGTAAAATCGCTTTTGCGCTGGTGTTCTTGCTATCAGCAAGTACAAACCTGTTTGCGCAAAGCTCTGACCAAAAGACGAACCTGCAGATATACGGAAGTGCTTTACAGTACAAGGGTGACATTACTGGTGACAAAGACTTCGGCGATCTAGAATGGGGCGGAGGTTTGAACCTGAACCGTTATTTAAGCCCTTCTTTTGATGCAGGTTTACACTTTACCTATGGTAGCACAGAAGAGCGTGTTGATGATTTCAACAACTTTGATGCGCAAATGGGTACAGCTATGTTGGCTTTAAGGTTAAAGTTGTATGGTACAATCCTGAAAGAAGATGCCTTCATCGGACCATACCTGCAAGTAGCTGGTGGTGGTGCATGGGCTAAGACCGATGCAGTAGCTGATCAGATGCGTCAAGAAGATGATAAATTCTTTACTACCGCTCTTAAAGGTGGTGCTGGTATCCGCTTCCGTTTCTCTGATGCGGTTAGTGCGTTTGTTGAAACTAACTACATGATCATCGGACAGGATAAAATCGATGGTGCTGATATTGGCGACAACGACCGCTTTCTGCAGCACAACGTAGGCTTAGGCTTTAACTTAGGTAGTACTAAAGATACTGACGGTGACGGTGTGCCTGACAGAAGAGATGAATGCCCTGACACTCCAACTGGCGTACAGGTAGATAAGAAAGGTTGCCCAGTAGATACTGACGGTGATGGTGTGCCTGATTACCAGGATGAATGCCCTACTGAAGCTGGTGTTGCTAACCTGAATGGCTGCCCTGACCGTGATGGTGATGGTATTGCTGACAAAAACGACCAGTGCCCTGATGAGGCTGGAACAGCTGCAACAAACGGTTGCCCTGATGCAGACGGTGACGGTGTTGCCGACAAAGATGACCAGTGCCCTGATACACCAGCTGGTGTGCAAGTAGGTGCTGATGGTTGTGGTCTTGATAAAGACGGCGACGGTATTCCTGACTATCAGGATGCTTGCCCTAACACTGCTGGCCCAGGTACAGCAAACGGCTGCCCTGAACTAGATGCTGCTACGCAGAGATTGATCCAGGAGAAAGTGCGTTTTGAATTTGACAAAGCACGTGTACAGGATTCTTACAAGCAACTGCTTGATAGCATCGTAGTAGCACTTGGTAAATACCAGGATCACGTACTGCTTATCAAAGGTCATGCTGACCACATTGGTTCAGAAGAGTACAACCAGGCGCTTTCTGAGCAGAGAGCTCAAGCAGTAAAAGATTACTTAGTACAGCAAGGTGTTCAAAACCCAGATCGTTTGGTAACAAAAGGTTATGGCGAAACACAACCACTTGTTAAAGTAAACGAGCGTCTTCCACGCCGTAGAACAGAACAACAAAGAGCCCGAAACAGAAGAGTTGGCTTTGAAATGAATACACCAGACATGCAGTTGAACCTTGAATAAGCGTTTCAATTAACTGTCTAATAAAACCCCGCTGGCTATGTCAGCGGGGTTTTTATTTTTAATGGCTATTAAATGATAAGGCCTGTTTCCCCGGCTGAGAAACAGGCCTTACATGCAATAATAACTAACTCAATTTTACTTAAAACTAAAACCTATATGTTGTTCTTGAAATTCGTTATTTAACGGAAGCAATAGCTTGTTTGCTCAAATAGCTTCCAACCTGTGTCGGCGTCAGGATATTACTTAATTCTGTATAGTAGCGGTTATTTGTTTCCTGCTTTCTTATTTCTAACAGTGCTGTATTGTTCATAAAGCTAACTTTCATTAACTCCACATCCTGAAGATACTTTGCATGTAAGTCCTTTAGCTGTATGTACTGCATTTCGTTCAGTTGCAGTTCCTTAATCGTGCTGCGATCTACTGTGTGCACAAGTAAGGCTACTACTTTATTTTTATCTGTTGATGTTAGATTGCCATTTGCGAAGGCTGACTGCGTATTTGCTGTGATAGCCATGGCAACTAGCGCTAGAGTAAGAAACTTTTTCATGGGTTGGCTGGAGTTAAAGGTTATGTTTTTCCTTATTCAACCGCTGTGCCAAAAAAGAAAAAGCCGCTAGAGCGGCTTTTTGAATGTTTTCTTGAAATCAGGCCTTAATATTGTGTCCAATTTATGGAATGCGATATAGTGTTTGGGAAATTTACCCTTTTTGGGCCAGCAGGTATAATACAGCCATTCTTACGGCTACACCATTCTCAACCTGGTTTAGTATAATAGAGTGGTTCGAGTCGGCAGCATCTGAACTTAACTCTACACCACGGTTTATAGGGCCAGGGTGCATCAGTACAATCTCTTTATCTAAACTATCTAATAGCTTTTTATCTATGCCATAGTACAAAGTATACTCCCGCAACGAAGGAAAGTATTTCATCTGTTGGCGCTCCAGCTGTATACGTAATACGTTTGCCACATCGCACCATGCCAGCGCCTTGCGCACATTGGTCTCTACTTTTACGCCTAATTGGGTAATGAATTTTGGCAGCAACGTGCTTGGGCCGCATACCATTACCTCGGCTCCCTGCTTCTGGAGGGCAAAAATATTAGAGAGTGCTACTCTGGAGTGCAGGATATCACCAATGATGACTACTTTTTTGCCAGCCACCTCACCTAGCTTTTCCCGTATTGAGAAAGAGTCTAACAGCGCCTGAGTTGGGTGCTCATGCGTGCCATCTCCGGCATTCACAATATTGGCCTGAATGTGCTTGCTCAGAAAATGCGGTGCTCCCGGGCTGGAATGGCGCATTACGATCATATCCACCTTCATCGCCAGGATGTTGTTAACTGTATCCAGCAGGGTTTCGCCTTTTTTAACAGAGCTGCTGCTACTACTGAAGTTGATCACATCGGCAGAGAGTCTTTTTTCAGCAAGCTCAAAAGAGAGGCGGGTGCGTGTAGAGTTTTCGAAAAAAACGTTGGCAATTGTAATATCGCGCAGCGAAGGCACTTTTTTGATAGGCCTATTGATAACATCTTTAAAGTTATCCGCAGTCTCAAAAATGAGTTGGATATCTTGCGGTGTAATGTCTTTGATGCCTAACAGGTGCCGGACGCTGAGCTCTTGCATGGGTGAGAAATTTATTCGTCGGATTTAGTAATAAGCCAAATGGCATCTTCTGCGGCTTGCTGGTCTTTCCACTCCACCAATACCCGCTGGCTTTGCAGTGAGTTAACCTGGTGCCCTACATAAGTAGGCTGTATAGGCAAGTGGCGCGTGTACAGGCGGTCTACCAACACCAATAGTTCTACGTTAGCAGGTCGGCCGTAAGCAATCATGGCATCTAGTGCAGCTCGTACGGAACGGCCGGTATACAGCACATCATCCACCAGAATCACTTTCTTGCCTTCTACCAGAAAATCAATCTTAGTGGCGTTGGCAGCAATCGGAGTATCCCGGCGGCGGAAATCGTCGCGGTGAAAGGTGGTATCGAGCAGGCCGGTTAGTACTTGCTTGCCAAGTATAGAAGTAAGGGTGTTTTGTATACGCTGCGCTACATATTTGCCGCGCGGCTGAAGACCAAGAATAACAGAATCAGAGAAATCACCGTGGTTTTCGATGAGCTGGTGGCACAGGCGCATCACCATGATATCGAGCAACTGTTGATTTACGATGAGTCTTTTCTGCATAGCTGAAGAATTAAGTGCAAATATAGAAAGTCAGGTGAAGATGCGAAAGTTTTAGAAAATTTAACGTGATGAAGTGTAGTAAAATACATTGCGGTTGTAGCGCTGCCTTTTGATGTTATTAAAGCTAGCCATGCTGCATGTCTTCAGTCTTTAGTTTACGACTCAAAGGCTTTCAAAGCCACACTTGTACAACCTAGGCCATACTTGCAATGAAATAAGTTATACTTCCATAGCCGCTGCAGATGCATCTTCAGCCAAGCTATCTTTTCTAGCTACCGTTCATCCTTCAGCTCCCAAGTGCCTATTATTTCACTTTATACTTTGGAGCGCTCACGGCTGGGGTAGGGGCCCTCGATAAGGGCATAGCCCTGTAGCCTTCCTGCTTAACGGCTGCCGTTCCCGCGGCACCGGAACGCTACAAGGCGCTCAACCCAAGGACTGGAAACAATTAAATAGCCTCTGCCTTTGCTGAGTTTTGTAGGTAAAGGATTTGTAGGGACAGGTCGCGACCTGTCCGTGCGATACCGCCGCTTGCTGTGAAACTTATACTTGTGAATTGGCAGCAGCCAAAATTTCTTTCCTTGAAGGGGCAGGTTCATCTGCAGTAGCAGAAACAACACTATCTATACTTGATAGCAGTGATAGACTTGCCTCCTGGCTGTTGGGCCTTCGTAAAAGTCAAGGTGGAGGCCAGCGGTAGCAAATGGGGTCAGAAACTGATCTTGTTAATATAGAATATCATTCTGTTGTCGCCATTCTTGGGCTTTACGCGATGAAAACCGAAGGCTGCCATATGGTTGCCGTACCAGCGTATGATGCCAGGTTGGTAGCTGTCTTGCACCTTGTCGTCTTCCTGGTAAGTGCTTATCTCCAATTCCGTTTCTTCGTCATCATATCTGTCTTCCTCCATAAGGTGGTAGATAATTTTGTTGTCTTCTGGGTAAGCCATGATAATCCGCCCGTCCGGAAACCGCTGTAGCTCCACAGCATGTGTCAGTTCTGGTGTGGTTACATTGGAAAGAGGGAAGGTGTTATCCCAGAGAAGGATCCCATTCTTATCAAACCCAAGCACTACGGCGTGAGTGCGCTTGTATCCTTCTTGCTGGGTTCTCCTAAAGGTGTTTAAGGTACGGTCGAAGCCGAAGTTGCCAGAGCTCGTGTTATTGTATTGAGGATAATACGCTTCTGCCGCTAACACATAGCCAGTAGGTGTTGTGATAAGATCGTGCAGGAGCAGGCGATAGCGATAGCCGGGCCTTCTGCCACTGCGAAGCCGTTCTGCCTCGCGCCTGCGGGTGCGCTCTTCGCGGCGAGGTTTCAAATACTTTAAAAAATTCTTCAGCTGCAGCATGTTGTAAAATTCGCCTTCTACCACTCTGGAGGCCAGTGGAGCTGTAAAGAAACCCTGGTTGTAGCGTAAGTCACGGGTGCCGTAAGTGCCGAGCAGCATTTTTTGTGTACTGTCTCCTGGCGTTATTTCAGCATTCAGCAGGCTTTTGTCATCTTTCTGAAGTATGAAGTAATTTTTGAGCAGCTCTCCCTGCGCATCAAAACTCTTAACCTGTAAGCGTGAAATACGCCCGTTAGACTCGGTGAGAATGGCATCAACACGCCCTTGCTCCGGATCGGCCAGCAAATCAGAAAAAGTAGATTGATCACCGTAAACAGATGGCAAAATTTTTATCTCAGAAGAGGCAGGAGTGAGGTGTAGCAGCAAAGGCTTCTGGTCTTTTTTGCTACGCCCAATAACGAAGTAGTTGCCATTGAGTACGTTGTACTCATAAATAGCCTCAATTTGTTCTATTTCAAAACGCTTATGCCAGATGTTGCCCGTTTTGTTGTGCAGGCGCAGAAAAGTATACTTCTGCAGGTTGTCACCGCCGTATACAATGTAAGTGTAGGGCTGTTCTGTGTAATAGCGGATATAGTCGCTGTCAGGGTTTAGCTTAGCGGTATCAGACCATACCTCCTCCAGCTTATGGTCATACTTTGTGAAATGAAAGGTGGCTTTTGTTTCCCAGGTATTGCTTGTTTTGTGATACACGAGCAGGCTACTGTCAGGCAGGGCAATTACTTCTGCTTCTGTGTCTTCTGGCAAGAAAGGCAACTCCAGTCTGATGGGTTGTACAGGGGGTTGTGCCAGCAGCGGGAACAGCACGCATAACAACAGCAGGGTGAGCAGGTAACAGGCTTTTGGCATAAGGTTAGAAGGTTAATGCTATCCTGTGGCGGAATAATAATAAAAATAGCAGCTAATGCATTTTACTGCAATTAGCTGCTATTCGTTGTTGGCGACCGCCGTTTTTGAGTATTAATTGCCTAAAGCCAGCAGTATATCAAATTCTTCCGCCTTCAGCGGCATCACAGACAGGCGCGACTGACGTAAAAGCGCAATGTCCTGGAGCCGTTGGTCTTGTTTAACCTGCTGTAGTGTTACAGGGTCTTTAAAGTCACGGTAAGGCACCAGGTCTACTACTACCCACTTCCCCTGCTCCTCGGCTGTGGGGTCTGGATAAGCAGCTTTGTCTACCTTGGCTATACCTACAATCGCTTTTTCTGATACGCTGTGATAAAACAAAACCATATCACCGGGTTGCATCTGCTGCATATTGTTACGTGCCTGGTAGTTGCGCACGCCGTCCCACATGGTGCGTCCTTCTTTTACCAGGCGAGCCCAGGAATATGTTTCAGGTTCGGATTTTACTAACCAGTATTGCATTTTGTAAAAGTATATGTTAGGGTATTTGTTACAGTTTGTTGTCAGCATTGCCACACCTATTCCATGGATAAATAGGTTAACCATGATAGCTAGCTAGGCGTGTTTAAAAGGTTTAGTGTTTGCAGCTTCTGATTTTTGCGACTGCATGTGTAGCAGCACTTCGTTTGTAAGTATAGCCATTAGGAAACCGCTTATGGTGCCGCCCCAAAAAGCATCAAACACCCCTAGTAAAATCAGGACGGATAGCACCAGCTGTAAGCCAGCCAAACACAGCCTTCCATGCAATTTGTAAAAGTCTTTGAACCTATTTGTCATACATCAAATTCAGAATTTTTTGCAACAGTTTTTCTGCGTCTGTAAAACATCCTGATTTCTAAACCAAATTGTGCCAGCAGCAAGCCCAGCACCAAACCGCCTAAATAGGATAGGAACAAGTCTGCCATAACCAATGCCATAAACACAACCAGCAGTAGTATGGCAGCAATGGTCCGATTAGCTGAGGGAAGTTGCTCGTAAGTTAACATAGCAGATTAGGTTATGAATAGAAGAATTACCCGCTTTAAACCTATGTAGTGTCTGCTTTGGCATAGTTGGCTACAGATAAGTATAAATTAGGCTTTAGAACCGAGTGCTTAAGGTAAGCATTGTTTTTCGGAGAAAAGCTTTTTATACTATAATGAGATGGCGGCTAGCGGAAATTCGGTACAAAAGTCCTGTTTCAGCAACTTATTCTTCTATTCGTTTTACCTTTAGCAAGTCATCACTGCTTGATATAATTTTGATTCGGTACTCCAGCGGAGGGTTGCTGCCTTCTGCCATGCGTACCAGCACAAGGTCTTTTTCGAGCTGCTCCCAGCTTCCTTCCTCCTCCTGCAGCCCGTCAGTCGGGGCAATCTCGTAGCGTTTTATCACACCGCCGGGCTCTAAGCTAAAACCTGTGCGGCCACGTGAGGGCGGAAAATCAAACGAATTTGGACGATAGACCCAGATGCCATCTTCATCTTCCTCAAAAGAATGAAGCCAAGTCTTACCAACCAGCTCTGTGGCCAGCTTGTCGTTTTTCTTGCAGGTTACTGCCATAAAAGTGAGGCACAGCAGGCAAAGCAACGAAGCGTATTTCATAGTATAAGGTAAAAATTTATATGCTAAGATAGGTAAATATGCCGTGATATATAAATATGCTAATGTAACTATTTGTGCAACAGGCGAAGTAGAATGATGAAGTCTGTTATACGTAACTCTTCCATAGCAGAGACATGTGCGTGTAGAAAGGGCAGGAGGTAGCTGCCAAGGTTCGGCCGCTTTTTCTATCTTTGTAGAACACAGAACGATTCAGGCTTTGGAAAATAAGAAGATCATAAAACAGTTTAAGCTGGCTGCTGAACTGATGGAGTTGCATGATGAGAACCCATTCAAAATCCGCTCTTATACAAATGCTGTAGGAGCACTGGAGCTTGTGGAGGAACCCCTGGAGCAGCTAAGCCAGGCGCAGTTAGAAAGCATACAGGGCGTAGGCAAAAGCATAGCTGCTAAAATTATAGAGATAAACGAAAAAGGTTCTTTTGAAGAACTGGACCAGATGCTGGAGGTAACGCCACAGGGTGTAGTGGAAATGCTCCGCATTAAAGGGATTGGCCCTAAGAAAGTACGCAACCTCTGGAAAGAACTTGGTGCCGAAACAGTAGAAGAGCTGCTGGAGGCCTGTGAGCAGGATAAGGTAAGCAAGCTGAAAGGCTTTGGTGCTAAAACCCAGGAGAACATCAAACAGGCGCTGCTCTTTACCCAGCAGAACCGTGGAAAACTACTGTATGCAGAGGCAGAGGCCAGTGCGGAAAATTTACTTGTAAGTATAAAAGCAGCTGTTCCGGATGCTGAGGTAGAGTTGGTGGGTGCTGTGCGCCGCCGCCTGGAGATTGTAGAAACGCTGCAGTTTATACTTGCCACGGATACCCCAGCGCAGGCACAGCAGGCGCTGCAAGGTATACCTGAGCTGGAAGAGAACGAAAAAGCCTCCGGACCTTTGGCGTGGCGAGGCAGCCATAGTGAAGTTGGCTTGCCTGTAGAGGTAAAGCTGGTGCCCAAAGCACGCTTTGCCAATGAGATATTGCTGCACTCTGCTGCTCTGGCGCACCTGGCGCAGCCCTTTACCAGTACAACCAACCTGCTGACGGTAGTGCGTGAGCAGGAGTATACTTCTGAAGCTGACATCTATAAATCAGCGGGAATGGCTTACATCGCACCGGAGCTACGCGAAGGTACCAATGAGCTGCAACTAGCCTTAGAAAATAAGCTGCCAACGCTACTGGAATTAACCGACCTGAAAGGCAGCCTGCACAACCACAGCACTTACTCTGATGGGGCGCATACGCTGGAGCAAATGGCTACTTTCCTGCGCGACGAAGGCTATGAGTATTTGGGCATTTCCGACCACAGCAAGACAGCATCATACGCAGGTGGTTTGCGCGAAGGGGATGTGCTGCGCCAGCAAAAGGAGATCGACGAGCTGAACAAAAAGCTCGCTCCGTTCAAGATATTCAAAGGCATTGAATCAGATATTCTGGGTGATGGTTCTTTGGATTATGAAGAAGACATCCTGAAAACATTTGACTTTGTAGTAGCCAGCATCCACAGCAGCCTGAATATGGATGAGCAGAAAGCTACCACACGGCTTATCACCGCTATCGAAAACCCTTATACTACTATGCTCGGCCACCCGACAGGCCGCCTGCTGCTGCGCCGCGAAGGCTATCCGATTAACCACAAGATGATGATTGATGCTTGTGCCTCTAACAACGTGATTATCGAAATCAACTCAAATCCATGGCGCCTCGACTTAGACTGGCGCTATGTGCAGTATGCGCTCGAAAAAGGTGTGATGCTAAGTATAAATCCCGATGCCCACCACACTAATGGTTATGCCGATATGAAGTATGGCGTATTGATGGGCCGCAAAGGAGGACTCACAAAAGAGATGACCTTCAATACGAAGTCTGCGGAGGAAGTGGAGACGTATTTTAGGAAGCGAAAGGAGAAGATAAATTAAGTATAGAAGTAGGGATTACGCCTAAAGTTAAACCTTACTCATAAATGTAATCATCCCTCTGCCCCCTTCAAAGGGGGACTTCCTTAAGTCTAAGTCCCCTTTGGAGGGGCAGGGGTGGGTTAAACAGAGCATTCGAAAGTATAACATGCCAAAAATTCTCATACTTCGTTTTTCATCTATAGGCGACATCGTGCTGACGACGCCGGTGATCCGCTGCATAAGAGAGCAGTTGCCGGGAGCGGAGGTGCACTATTGCACTAAAAAAGCTTTTCAAAGTATACTGCAGCACAACCCGCACGTGGATAAGGTGCATGTGCTGGAAGACAGTCTGAACAAGTTGGTGGACAAACTGAAAGCGGAGAACTTTGATTACATCGTAGATTTACATAACAACCTGCGCACACGCATCATCAAAACCAGGCTGGGGAAACCGAACCGCAGCTTCGACAAGCTGAACTATGAGAAGTGGCTGATGGTGAACTTTAAGCGAAATAAGCTGCCTGACGTGCACATTGTGCAGCGCTACCTGGATGCCGCTGCTGCCCTTGGTGTGCAAGACGATGGCAAAGGATTAGAGTACTTTATACCTGCCCCGGACGAGGTGGACCTGTATACTTTGCCTGATGGCTTTCAGAACGGTTATGTGGCTTTTGCTATTGGCGCGCAACACTTTACCAAGCGCTTACCTACGTCCCGTATTATAGAATTATGTGAGCAACTGCAGCAGCCTGTTGTACTTTTAGGAGGCAAAGAAGATACCGCTGTAGGAGAAGAAATAGCTGCGCATTTTCTATCTGATAAAGCAACAGACAAAGTGCAACCCCTTATTTTCAATGCTTGTGGCAAGTATAACCTCAACGGATCGGCTTCGTTGGTAAGGCAAGCAGAGAAGGTGGTAAGCCATGATACAGGGCTGATGCATATCGCGGCTGCTTTCCAGAAAGATATTATCAGCGTGTGGGGCAATACGATACCGGAGTTTGGCATGTATCCCTTCCGGACAAAGTATAAAGTGCTGGAGGTACATGGCCTCAGTTGCCGCCCCTGCTCCAAAATCGGCTACAGCAAATGCCCGAAAGGCCACTTCAAGTGTATGTGGGATATTCCTTTTGGCGATTTAGAATTTAAAAAAGAGTAAATTAGATAATGGCTAAATATAATCTAACTTGGCAAGAAACAGATGCGCAGCTTCTAGAGGCCCTGCTGCTGGCTACAGGCGGTGAAGGAGGAGCCTCATTACAAAACATGCTTTTGATGATGGATGCTGCTGATGGAGATGTGCCAACACTGCAGGAGGTGGAGCAGGCGCTTGAAAAGCTAATAGCTGTAAAGTATGTACGGGTACAGAAAAACCAGCTGTCGCTTTCACCGCTTTTTATGGTGGATTACGAAGACATAGCTGGTGCTGAAGACGAGCAGCAAGCTATTCTGAATCTATTGCAGCGCAAAGAGCTAACCCCTGAAAGTATGGATGAGCCTAAAATACTGCTTAAGAAGTATAAAGTAAGAAATTACTATCAGGCTTACCTGGAGCAGTTTGGAGGGTAAAAGACATCAAGTATAAAAGGAGAGGCCGCTGATTTTGTCAGCGGC
>NZ_JBHTLD010000152.1:0-12769 GCF_042678745.1 Pontibacter rugosus
CTATGCTTTTTAACTCTACTGAATTTTTTATATTTTTCCCGGTAGTAGTTACACTCTATTTCCTGACGCCTTTTAACAGGCGCTGGATCATTCTGCTGCTCGCCAGCTACTACTTCTACATGTCCTGGAAGCCAGCCTATACTTTGATATTAGTAGCTTCTACGCTTATAGATTATACCTGCGGACGCATGATGGGTAGGTTTGCAGATGAAGAAAAAGATAAACGCCGTCCCTGGTTATACCTGAGCCTGGCAGCCAATTTAGGCACGCTGCTTCTGTTTAAATACTATAATTTCTTTAACGACAGCGCCCGTGACCTTGCTTTGACTTTGAATGTGCCCTATGCCATGCCTGCCTTTGAGCTTTTGCTGCCAATGGGCATTTCCTTCTATACTTTCCAAACCATGAGCTATAGTATAGATGTATACAACGGACGCATTAAACATGAAAAGCACCTGGGCATATTTGCGCTCTTCGTATCGTTTTTCCCGCAGCTGGTAGCGGGCCCTATCGAGCGTGCCGGCAACCTGCTGGGGCAGCTGCATGTGGGGCATGAGTTTAAGTATAACCGGATAGTGGCTGGTTTAAAACGTATGGCCTGGGGCTTCTTCAAAAAGATTGTTATTGCTGATAACCTTGCTCTTATGGTTAACTCAGTTTACAATAACCCCACTGAGTTTGATGGCATATCACATATCATCGCTACCGTATTTTTCGCATTTCAGATCTACTGCGATTTTTCCGGATACTCCGATATCGCTATCGGTGCCGCACAGGTGATGGGCTTTAAGCTGATGGAAAACTTCCGTAGCCCCTACTTTGCCAAAACAATATCTGAGTTCTGGGGCCGCTGGCACATCTCGCTTTCCACCTGGTTCAGAGACTACCTCTATATACCTCTTGGTGGCAACCGTGTGGTAAAGTGGCGCTGGTATTATAATTTGTTTATTGTATTCCTGGTAAGCGGCCTATGGCATGGAGCCAGCTGGACTTTCGTGATTTGGGGGGCTTTGCACGGGATGTACCAGATATTCGGTATCATAACCAAGTCACAAAGAAATACTATTGTACAGAAAATAGGCCTTACCCAGCACCCACAGCTTTACAAATGGGTACAAGTCTTAACAGTATTTTTCCTTGTCTGCTTTTCGTGGATATTTTTTAGGGCCAACACCATCAATGATGCCTTTTATATTGTGGGGCAGTGCTTTTCTGTACTAACGAACCCTGGGCAGGTTTTTGCACTGAACTGGAGCCATGATGTATTTATGGAGCAGGGAGCAAAAATATTTGGTACTTCTATTATAGCCATTGCCATAATGGAAACCGTACACTTAATACAGCGCAATGGTAGTGTATCACAGCTTCTGGGGCAACGCCCGGCCATCGTCCGCTGGGGAGTTTATTATTTAGCGATCATTGCTGTGCTACTGTTCGGACAGTTTGGAAATCAAGAATTTATCTATTTTCAATTTTAAGAAGGAATGACGACAGTAAAAAAAGATAAAGAAGTTAAAAAGCTGTTACGTAAGCTACTGCTCCTCGCGCTGCCTTTCATTCTCTGGCCTCTTATTGAAGTATTCCTGCTCCCAATGGATGTGTTCACTTTCCGAATATGGGAGACGATTTCAGTAAATACAGTTCGTATCATGCCCGGCCCTTTTTACCCGAATGTGCATATGAAGATGGTAGAAGAAGGCGAGCTGGCTCCGCGTACTCCCTACGCGGAAAAAAGACCTGTAGAATGGTTTACAGATGCATACGGCTACCGCAACCGCGACACTAAAAATGATGTGCTGCTGATTGGGGATTCCAATATAACAGGTGCCAAGCTGTCGCAGGACGAAACATTAGCCGAAGTGCTGGAAGCCCGGTTAAACAGACCTGTATATTCTTTTGCTCCTGCCACCATGAATCGCTTTTTGGCAACTGACCGTTTTGAGAAAGACCCTCCGCACCTGGTAATAGTATCCAGCATTGAGCGCCGCATACCTGGCTTACCAGCTGTTGGAGCAAATGGCTTAAATTCCGAGATACGAGACTTCACGGGAACTTTAATCAGCTCATCTTCGTTTCTCACAAATTTAGCTGTTACTGCTGATCGTATATCAAAGCTGGGACTGTATCGCCGAACACTTGCCGATATGGATCGCGCTTTAGGCAGAAAAGAATATATTAGCTATAATAATGAGTTCTTTATAGAAGGGGAAATCGCTAACAGGGAATTTAGTGAGGAAGAAATCACTCAAATTGCTGCTATCTTAGAAGGTTACAAAATCGCATTACAGGAAAGAGGCATTCAGTTCCTGTTTCTGCCTATACCGAATAAAGAGAATATTTATTATAAATTGCTTCCAAGTCAGCAGAAGGCTACTTTTTTACCGCGGCTCTTTGCTGAATTAGATAAGCGCGAGGTACCGTATGTGGATTTACAGCCAAGCTTTAACAGACTCTACCAACAAGAAGAAGTTCCACTTTTCCCTGCTGATGATGCCCATTGGAATCAGATTGCCGTAAAAGTAGCTGCAAAACTTTTGTCTGAGCATGCTACGGTGGCACAGTTAAAGGTAAATACAACAGAAAATAAAGAGCAAAGTTTGCTCGTAAACCATAAATAATAAACCAGTAATAACTGGATACCATTCCATGCTCAACCTAAAACCCAGCGATATGAAGGCTTACTATGACAAAGGGACTAGAAGGTTAAAAAAGATATTAGGAAAGTTTGTACCTTATAATACACAGTACAGACCCAGTGACGTTTGCAGAATAAACTTGAATGAACCAGTAACATATGGACCTCGCGAGCTTTTTGTACACACTATATATCCCGCTTTAACTACTAATCTAGAAATACCAGAAGACCTGTTTGAGGCGTGCTCTGAATATTGGAAACCAAAAAAGAAAGTACAGACAGACTACATGGTGGTAGAGGTGCCCAACGGACGTATCTACACCGACAACGAAAGTAGTATAGCCGTGGTTTCGCAGTACAACCGCCTGATAGAGAACGTGTCTCTGAGCCTTATGAGCGGCAAGGTAGCAGAACCTAACCTGAATAACATTTTTGAGCAGCGCTTTTTCACCCCACCACATAAAGTGGAGGGCACCGTATTTTCAATGCTGACAGGTGGCGCTGGAATCAATAATATTGGGCATTGGTTTTTAGATGTGCTTCCGCGCCTGCATTTGTTGCGTGAGAGCGGCCTTTACGATAAAGTAGACTGGTTTTATGTTCCAAGTCTGCGATACAGTTATCAAACCGAAACATTAGAGCTACTCGGTATACCTTCAGAAAAAATCATTACTGGAGACAAGTATACCCATGTGGCCGCTGACTGTGTTATTGCATCAACAGCTCCTCGTGGCAACCACACCTTAGTACCTAAATGGCTTTGTAACTTTATACAGGACTCTTTTATGCCTTTTGCAGAAGAAGATGACGATAGCATGGAGCCTGAAACCCCTTATTTATATATAAGCCGCTCAGATTCAAACATACGTAATGTACTCAATGAAAAAGAGCTGCTGGAGGTACTGGAACCCTATGGTTTCAAGAGCATAGTATCAAGCCAGCTAAGTATAAAAGAAAAGATTAAGCTGTTCTCTAGAGCCAAAGTAGTAATGGGAGCTACCGGAGCAGGCTTGGTAAGCATGTTCTTCTGTAAGCCTGGCACTAAGTTTATTGAGATTTTCAATGAAGCGTTTGTGGTAGAGCCTTTTTACGACATCGCTCCCAAAATCGACCTCGACTACGAGTACATCATTTGCAAAGGCAACAGACGTGTGCGCAATGCCGGACAGGGGCAACGGGAACACTTGCTTGTTGAGACAGAAAAGGTAGTTGAAATTTTAGATAGGATGAAGGCTCCGAAAAAACACCAGAGAGTGGAAATTGCCTAGACCAGCAGCTAAATAATCTATGAAAAAGTCCTGCCTACGAAGTACATCTTCTTCAGAGGCAGGACTTTTTTTACTGCAGCGCCTTCTGTGTTTGAGCAATGCTGTCCTGATAAATCTTCAGCAGTAAAGCATAGTTTACCTCTGGCGTATACTTAGCTTCATAGCTTTTGCGGGCATTTGTCCCTAATTCTCGTGCATAGGAAACGTTATGCTGTATTTTTTGTACCTGTTCCCTAAGTTCTGCTGCATTGCCAGGAGTATAGAGGAGTCCATTATACTCGTGCTGCACCAGGTGCGCTGCCCCTCCTATGTTCGCCGCTAAAACAGGTGTTGCTGTTGAAAAAGCTTCTACCACCGTCATGCCAAAGGTCTCAAACCACTCCGATGGAAACACGAGTGCTTCTGCATTCTTAAGCAGCTCCATGGCCTCTTCTCTTTTTCTATAACCTACATACTCAACGGTACTGCTGTTTGCAGCAGCGTATGCTGCTACATGCTCCTGAAGAGGCCCACCACCTACAATCTTTAGCGGAAACGGCTTTAGCGTATGTGCTTTTAAGAGCGTCTCTATCCCTTTCTCCTGTGTTAATCTGCCTATGTATAAAACGTACTTATCTCTTACATTTGCGCCTATCCCTATATCAGCTGTAAAATTAGGCTTTACAACCAGTTGATCAGGCTTTATCTTAAGAGAGGAGTGCAGAAAAAGGTCTGAGGCTCCGGGAGTTAAAGAGATAAACTTTGTTACTTTCTTTTGCCATGTTCCCAGGAGTTTATGTAGCCCGGTAGTCAGCACAACAGACGCTGTTTCTATTTTAGAGCCGCGGTAAACGCCCTGAAGTATCGGTTTTATAGGGAATATTTTGTGTACGTTGCTTAGCTGCACTTTCCCATTGTAATGCAGCAAAGCGCTTGGACAAATAAGGCGGTAGTTATGCAGCGTCATTACCACGGGCACACCTGCTTTATAACATACATCAAAAACAGCCGGTGATACCAAGGGGAAGAAATTATGCACATGCACCACATCAGGCTTAAACTGCTCCAACTTCTCTTTGATGATGCGGGCACTCTGCATGTTGTGAACAACGCCTAAAGCGGCTTGCAGTTTCTGCCGCTTCGTTTTTACATCGTTGTTAGAGAAGGTAAGCTGCTCTACCTCATGGCCATGCTCCTGTAGCAGGGCCGCTTCCTGATGAAAAACAGTGTCCTCTCCGCCGGCCTGCTTGTAATAGTTATGTATGAGTAATATGCGCATTGTATAAGGTATGATCAGGAAAGTTGGCGAATAGCTTTTTGTAGATCCTCTGGAACACCAACATCCAGGCAACTGCCCGTATCAAAGCAAACGCTTTGCACCTGCAATCCTGCGTTTATTGCGGCCAATATTACCTCTCCTACACTTAACTCTCCACCTAACACCCGCAGTTGCTCTTCTTCCTGGTTTAAGTAATGGTGCATGAACTCAGTGAATGTTGGTCCCCAGCAAGCAATGGCCCAGTTATAAACTAAGTCTGACTGAGCAGGTTTAGCAAGTATGTTTGTAACTATACCGTTCTGATCTAACGCTACCATATCCCATTTGTTTGGGTGGTTTACTATAAAACAGCCTAATACCACATCAGCTGCCGTTTCATCCTGCCGTTGCAGTAGCTGCTCTAGAGCGTTTTGTGGTTCAAAAAGTATATCAGGAAAGCCAAAGATAACGCGCTTTTGCTGCACAAAATTATAAGCTTGGTCCAGCGAGTAGGGTGTACCGTAAGGGCGCTGCATAATCAGGTAGGCCAAGTATAGCTGTAGCTGGCTGCCATCCCCGAAGTAGTCCGGAATATCCCATTTACCTTTCCGAAGTATAAAGTATACTTGCGTAGCACCCGCACGCTGCATATGCTCCAGCAAATACTGGCCTACAACTTTCGGGTGTAAATCGCCGTGTTGATGATGTACTGTAAAACCGATCGGAAATATTTCTTTGCTGCAAGGTATAGGCGAAAGCCTGGACCCTAAGCCTGCTGCAGGTAGCAGACCTACTATTTCTTCTGGCATGTTTATCGTATAAAAAACCGCGCACCGCTACAATTGCTGTGCGATGCGCGGTTCATATCGTTTAGTATGATCGTAATTTATACTTTGTTCCTGTTAAACAGAAGCCTCTGTTCTTTGCAAATGCTGCAAAACAGTATCACGGGTGGCTTCATCAGTTGTAGCGAAGTATACTGCTTGTTCCTGAAGAAGCTTGTCAACCAGGCGACCTTCCGGCAGCACTACATCATCATAAGTAAGTACCTGGTCTTTTGGTATATCGCGTTTTAACACGCATCCTTCGGCAACTCCAATCGGCAAAAGCTTTTCAGCAGCTGCTGTATCTGCATTTTCGCAAAGGCCATAGGTCATGTAGTGCCCAATGCCGTCTACTACCTCACCTGCCTTTAAATCAATTTTAGCGGCAGCCACGACAGCTACCTGCGGTGCTCCCATTGGTGTAAGGGCAGCATCCTGAAACAGTACTGCACGTGCCACCGTGGTCGGAACTTCAAAGTGGCATAGGTGGTATGGCGTGTAGAAAAGGTATAATGGTCCCTCACCTAGTTTGTACAGGTTAAGGTAGTGCTGCTGTATTGGATCATCGTGTGTGCCAAGAACAAATACACCTGGGCCTGGCTCTGCTCCTACTACGTAGTCTACAATCCCGGGTCCTTCCATCATGTCTTCCATTGGATAAAGATCATGAGCGCAGTCTTTCAAGGTAGTGCCACCCAGCACTGTAGGCCCGTGCATACCTCGCTTGGCTACACGCATGCCTGTACCGTTGGCAATAATCGCCTGCTCAAAAGAAATCTTGCTACCATCAGCAAAAGAGGTCACCATTTCAGGTTTCTGTCCCCATTTCTTCGCAAAACCTTCCTGCGTGGTAGGATTGCGGTAAGGATCGTGCAAGCCTTTAATGTTGCCGCAGAGCACAGGCTTTACGCCAAGCCCCTTCACAAAGCGGAAAAGGTTCATGGTTACACCCGGCTGATCACCGTCTGCATTAGTGAAAACTACTCCGGCTTTATCGGCATATACTTTCAGTATCGGTCCGATGGTTCCATCCACCTCAGCATTCATCATAATGATGTGCTTGCCATGCTGTATAGCTGTTAAAGCTACATTAGTACCGAATTCCACGGCGCCGGTAACTTCTATCACAGCGTCTATACCTTCTGCCTGGCAAAGTAGCAACGCATCTTCCGTAATGCTATACTTGCCTTGGCGAATGTTATCCTCTAACTGAGCAAGCGTTGACACCTCTTGCACTTCTGATACCTCTGCATCCGTGTAAGCTTGTCTGGCCTTATCTAATGTTCTGTTAGAGATGGCAACCAGTTCCATCCCCTTGGTATATTTACAGATCTGAAGAGCAATTCCTTTGCCCATAAAACCTGCTCCTACCATGGCTACCCTGATCGGGTTGCCCTCTGCGTGGCGTTTAGCTAAGGCAGTATCAACTATTATCATTTTGCTATAAAATTTAGGTTTTGTAAAGACAAAAGCTGCCGGTATTACACCAGCAGCTTTCCTTTAGATTTTTCCTGCTCATCCATAAAGTCGGGATGCGCCTGGTCTTTTTCAGAAATTACCACTGGCTCTATTGGCCATTCAATGTTGAAAGCCGGATCATTCCAGCGAATGCCGCGTTCAGCTCCGGGCGTATAGAATTCCGTTACCTGGTAGGTAACGTCTGTATTATCCTCCAGCGTAATAAAACCGTGCGCAAAGCCTTCTGGCACAAACAACATACGGTAGTTGTCTGCCGTCAGCTCCACGCCTATCCACTGCTTATAGGTTTCTGATGCAGGGCGCATATCGATAATCACATCGTAAATTGCTCCGCGGGTGCAGCGTACTAGCTTTGACTCCTCGTTTGGAGCCAGTTGCATGTGCATACCTCTAAGGGTGCCTTTCTTTTTGTTGTAGGAGACATTGGTTTGTCTTACATTAGCGCTTAAACCATGCTCTTCAAACTCATTCTGGCAGAAAGAACGGCCAAAAAAACCGCGTTCATCCTCTATGCGCTTAACATCAAGTATAAAGGCTCCTTTAAGTTTAGTTTCTGTAAATATCATAGTAGCTATACTTATGCAGTTTCCAGTTCAGCTTCTGACACGCTTGATTTGTTGCGTTTCCACTGCAGCTGCTCGTTAATTTTATCGTTTTCTTGCAGGCTGTTCAGCACCATTAAGCGCATTAACTGAGAATTACGGAAGTCACCGTCCTTAAACTCCATAGCTGCCAAACCAACCTGTAGCTCCTGAATTGCCTGCGACAGCGTGTACTGCGGCTGGTGATTAGGTGCTAACTCTTTGTACAAGTCAAAGTTCACTTTATAAGAGCGCTTGTCTGGTGCGGCATCTTTGTTTACTGATACATCTACTGAAGGCATTACTTCTGCTACAGCGTTGGCCAGCTCGTAAACTTGATAATTCCACTCATTAGAGCCTGTGTTCACAGCTAAAAACTCTCCTCCGTTGCTTGGCTTTCTTGTAATAGCCCATTCGATGGCGCGAGCCATATCTCGAACATGAATCAGCGGGCGCCAAGGTGTACCGTCGCTCAGGATGTTTATTTTACCGGTTGCCACAGCACCTGCCACAAAATCGTTCAGCACCAGGTCCAGGCGCAGACGGTTACTCATACCGCAGGCTGTTGCAAACCGAAGGCTTGTAACTGTAAACCCATCTCCTGCCAGTGGCTGAATGTCTTTTTCAGTTGCTACCTTAGAGCGGGCATAAGCTGTTAATGGATTCAGGGTAGAATCTTCAGTTTTAGCCATCTCTTCTGCGGCACCGTACATGCTGCAGCTGGAGGCAAATACAAAATTCTTTACGCCAGCAGCCTTGGCCATTTCTGCAATACGCACACTGGATTTGTAATTGACTTCCATTGTCACGTCCTCAAACTTTTTACCCATGGGGTCATTTGAGATCGCAGCCAGGTGAACTACTGCGTCTACACCCTCTAAAACCTGAGCTGGCATAGTGCGCACGTCACCGTATAATTGTATATCAAGTCTGCTTTCAGGCAAAATAGGAGCATCAGTAAGGCAAGAGGCAAAATATGCCATATCATATCCTACTAGCGTGGCATCAGGGTGCGTTGTACGCAGGTGCTCAACTACACCAGGGCCAACATAGCCCATATTACCGGTAATTAAAATTTTCATAATGATACTTTATATATGAAGGAGTTTGGGTACTGAATGACGTAATGTATGATAGTTAATTTACAGCTCCGGCAAGCATTCTTTTCCAAACGTGCCAGGGAGCATTGCCACTTTGCCACAGATCTTCCAGCACATGTTTGTCGCGGAGTGTATCCATCGGCTGCCAGAAACCGCTGTGGCGGTAGGCAGAAAGCTGCCCCTCTTCCGCCAGATTTTCTAGTGGGCCACGCTCAAAAATGGTGCTGTCGTCTTCTATATAATCAAATACACTTGGCTCAAGCACAAAGAAGCCACCATTAATCCAAGGCATATCACCACCAGTAGGTTTCTCCTTGAACTGAGGTACTTTAGTGGCTTCTGACGATAAGGTGAAAGCTCCAAAGCGGCCTGGTTGCTGCACAGCAGTTAGAGTGGCTTTGGTACCCTGGGCTTTATGGTAGGCAACTGCTTCTGCAATGTCTACATCGCTCACACCGTCACCGTATGTCAGGCAGAAAGTCTCATCCCCTACGTATTCCTGCACACGCTTTAAGCGGCCTCCTGTCATGGTACCCTCACCAGTATCAACAAGTGTAACTTTCCAGGATTCAGTATTATTTTTATGTACCTCCATACCGTTTTTGCGCATATCGAAGGTCACATCGGAGTTATAAAGGCAGTAATTCGCAAAATATTCTTTGATAATATGCCCTTTGTAGCCACAGCAAATGACAAATTCATTGATATCATAGTGCGAGTAGATTTTCATGATGTGCCAAAGGATAGGTTTTCCTCCAATTTCTACCATTGGTTTTGGACGTACACCACTTTCTTCACTGATTCTCGTACCGTAACCACCGGCAAGTATAACTGCTTTCATCTATAGTAAGGGTTTTTTAGATTGGATCTTTGGCTTTAGGCAGCCGAACAAATTGTTTTATACTATATGTGTATTTTTAGATAGATACGGAGATTTCTATATTTTGATGTTCAGAAAACCAGATTTGATTAAAAAAGAATTAATTTATGGTTAAACATCAAGTAAGTTTGGTCACAAGTGTAGATTTATACCAATACTGACTCCTTATATGGGCTTATGACTGTTCCTGTTAGCAACAATCTTGGGAGGTAAAAACAACAACAAGCCGGGGTGACTTGCTTAAATAAAACAGGCGGATGGAAAGACCATCCGCCTGTTTTATTATTTGCTCAGCTGCGGGCGGCGACCCTGACGCTTGAGTAATACTTTTGACACTTCATATAAGAACATGCTGTTCGTAATCAGGTAACGTTTCCAAAGCCTTTTCGGCTCTTGCCACAGTCTATAAGTCCACTCCAGGCTCAGGTTTCTGGCCCAGTTAGGCAAACGCTTTTCAAGTCCTGCATAAGTCATATAAGCCTGCCCTACACCCAACATACACGCCTTCACCTTTCCTTTATGTACAGCCATCCACCGCTCCTGCTTCGGACAACCTAAAGCCACAAATACCAGATCAGCTCCGGCATTATTCATCATATTTATTATCTCCTGATCCTCGTCTTCACTTAGCTGGCGGAAAGGCGGTGAATAAGAACCTGCTATTCGTAGCTGAGGCAAATCTGCTTTTGCGCGATTCTTTACGGCCTCCAGCACATCATCGGTAGATCCATAAAAGAACACTGATTTACCTCTTACGGCTGCTTCCTGCAGCAGGCGCGGCATCAGATCCATACCTGGCACCCGGTCCTGCTCTTTGCCATAAAGCATTTTCATGAGTTTAGATAAAGGACCACCGTCAGGTGCAGCCAGATCAGCATTATTTAGCAGCTCGCTAAAGTCTTTGTCTTGGCGTGCCTCCATCAGCATATGTACATTGGCAAAGCACACGTAAGAAGACGGCTTATTATCGGTAAGCCAGAAAACCTGATCTACAAACTGATCGAACGTACCAGCAGAAATAAGCGAGTTAAGCAGCTGCCGTTTTTCTGTTATAGGAGGTTGCATAGAGGCTGTAGTCGTGTTTACTTGCAAATCACTAGTAAGCATTTTTCTCACCTTTAATCATGTTCCAAACGGTCAGGAAGATAATCTTCATGTCCATCATGAAACTCCAGTTCTCCATATATTTCACATCATACTCCACACGTTTTTCCATCAGGTGCATTTCCTTGGTCTCGCCACGGAAGCCGCTTACCTGTGCGTAACCAGTTATGCCTGGTGTTACGAAATGGCGCATTTTATACTTTGTAATCACTTTTGAATAGTGCTCCAACTGCGAAACAAGGTTCGGCCGTGGACCCACTACCGACATATCACCAAACAACACATTGAAGAATTGTGGCAGCTCATCCAGGTTAGACTTACGCAGGAATGCTCCTACTCTAGTTATACGTGGGTCATTTTTAGTAGCCTGTAGTTCAGTGCTGGTGTTAACACGCATGGTTCTGAACTTGTAGCATACAAATAGCTTGTTCTTTTTGCCCGGACGCAACTGCTTGAAAAACACAGGCCCTTTAGACTCTATTTTCACTGCCAAAGCGATCAAAGGCAACAGTATCGGGAAGATAAACAGAATCACTACTAGTGAAAAGGCAATATCAAATATGCGCTTCATCACTCTGTTAGACGCCAGCTCAAGCGGTTCCTTCCGTACACTTATCATAGGTATGTTATGATAGAAGTACATGTTCACTTCCTTCTGTACGATGGCACCGAAATCTGGAACAATGCGGAAGTACACAAAATTATCATCTGCAAACTCTGTCAGATCGTCTATCTGGCTTTTGTCTGTAAGTGGCTTGGTATAGTAGATTTCATCAATGCTATGGCGCAGGCAATACTCTTTCAGCTCATCCATATCGCCTTTAACCTGGCTGTAGTAAGGGTTCCCCACCTGCACATCATTATCGAAGAAGCCCATGAATTTGGTTCCAAGCTCATCGTTGTGATCAAGTGTTTGATGAAGTGCCACGGCAGCAGGGCCTGTACCCACAATAACATAACGTGTGTGCGCCATATCAGAATTGGTGAAGTACTTAAACACCTGGAATATAACCAAACGGCTCAGGCCAATCAGCATAACCGTAGACAGGTAGGTATACAACAGCAAAAGGCGCGACAGTTCTTCCAGGTTAAAGATCACAATACAGCTTGCCAGCACAAGGGCGTGCATAACAAAGGCATTGATCAGATTTGACAGTTTTTTATTAACTGTAATCAATCCGTCTACCCGGAATATAAAGTTTGAAAACCCTGATACGATCCACCATACTAGTGCGAAAAGCACAAAGAAGATATTATACTGGTGCTCTAGCTCCAAATCACCGTAACGCACCAGGTTCGACAATTTGAACGCAAGAGCAATAAGTGTAACGTCAAGGATCAACAGAAGAACTCTATTGAAGCTATAGTAATGTCTGTATTTGTTCATTTTTAATTGAGTACTTATTTATTCATAGAAACACCTGCTTATCTTATGCTACTACACGAATCCACTTCACTAAACTGACTAAAGACAGTTATCTGCATATCAAGACACTTACACCCCTATACAACCAAATCTAATTTCAGCATTAAAGTGATTGTTGCAGGTGCATTTTAGTACGCTGCGCAAATCAATCCATACTGCGACCTGCCTTACAGGGTATGTACAGTAAAAAATACGCTTTTGCCACAGGAAGGTTAGCCATTTCAACAACTTGTAT
>NZ_JBHTLD010000153.1:0-12664 GCF_042678745.1 Pontibacter rugosus
CTGAAAACAAACTTATTTTAAGATGAATACCATTAAAATCCGGACTACACAGAACGTGGAGGTAGAGTATGCGATGGCAAGCGTGGGAGACCGTATCATAGCCTACATCATTGATTCTGTTGTTTTCTTTGTTTGGATGATGGCCCTGATCATGCTTCAGGTAACTATTGGCTATGAAGCAGGGCCAATTTATACTTTCATTTTGATGGTGCCTTTGCTGTTTTACCACCCGCTCTGTGAGTTTTTCCTGAATGGACAAAGTATAGGCAAGAAGGCACGTGATATTAAAGTGATTAAAGTGTCAGGAGAGGCTCCTACCATAGGAGATTACCTGCTGCGCTGGCTTTTTCGCCTGGTTGATATCACAATCTCGAGTGGGTTGGTAGCTGTTGTTACAGTAGCAGCCTCCGACAAAGGGCAGCGCCTGGGTGATATGGCTGCCGGCACCTGTGTTATACGAAAGGAAGCTGTCAGAAGAAAAAACCGGGTGATGGTGAAGACAGAGGAGGGGTATCAGGTTATATTTCCGGAGGTGAGCCTGTTAACCGATAAAGATGTTGCACTGATTCGGCAGTTGCTGTACAAGGCCCGGCAGCATAACAATTATGAACTGCTGGAGAAAATAGCCCTGCGCGTAAAGGAAACAACAGGAATCCAGACGGAAATGCCTGATTGGGATTTTCTGCAGACAGTGGTAAAAGACTATCACCACTACACCCACGGCGACTTAACTGTGTAGTTATTGCAGCTGACTAAATTTGCTTACTCGTTCAGCCAAACACAAAGAAGCCCGGCCATTTCTAAAATGACCGGGCTTCTTTATGTCTACGGCAAATATAAACTTACAACTGCGGGTGTTTTTTAAGGGATGCAATTTGCTGCTTCAGTTCCTCTACGCGGTTTAACTCTGTTTGCAAATCACGCTTTACTTTCAGCTCTCTTTCGCGAGCATTTTTTTTGTGCTCATTTAGCTCGGTCTCTATCTCATCGTAAGCTTTTTTCTTTTCGATGGCAGTTACCTTGCTTGATCGGTGCTGCACCGCCATCACACCAAGTGCGATCAATAGCGCCGCGATAATACCGCTGGTCAGGAGCACATAAAACTGCTTTGGCCAGTCAATGCCTAATACAGAAATATGCGTGATATCATGCATGCTCTCCTGTATCTCCTGTTCCTTCTGCTCCATGTTTTGCTTCATTACCTGCAGCTGTTGCTCCTGGGCAGCTACATCGGCACGAGCTTCCTGTAGCTTCTTGTCGGCCTGCTCCTCAAAGTTGTCGAGCTTGTTGTCCTTTTCAGCTACCGTTTCCTGCACGTTTTTCCAGAAAGACTCCAGTGTAGTTATTTTTACCACCTTATAGCCCTGCCAGGTATTGGAGCTGCTTTTCAGGCTTTCATATTGCTTCTCTAGTTTGTTAGAAGCTGTTTTTTTGGATGCAGGTGCTTTTTCTGCTGCGGTACCTTGTGCCTGAACTGCCGTAACTGAACACACAAGAGCCAGGGAGAAAAAGAATGCCTTCATAAGCGAAAGTTTAAAATTTTACTTAATATAGTATTTTGGCTATAAAGCCTTCACGGGTAAAGATAAACAATTCTGTTAATATGCCCCGGAGGCTTATTGGGTAAACTTGCCATTCAGTTTATTATTGTAAAAGCTAATGATAAATATCAATTCAAATCATGAATATTAGCTAATGTCGGCTTTAGAGAAGTATAGTCAACATTTGGGCAGGTAATATAACGATGGCTGTAATTGATAATATGTTTAACAGAGCGGGTGTGCTATAGCAGAAAAAGGGCAGAAATGGCAAAAATATCAATGAACCACAGGCCTATACTTATCTCTTTTCTTTTGCCGGTAACAAGCTTTATAACAGTCCAAGTCAGGAAGCCCCAGATGATGCCTTGAGTAATGGAGTAGGTAAATGGGATAAGCACCATAGCCAGGAAGGCTGGAATGGCATCATCCAACTGAAACCAATTGATTTTTACAACTGGCCGAATCATAAATGCTCCTACCAGCACCAAGGCCGGAGCTGTGGCAATAGGTGGTATCATCGATAACAAAGGCGCCAGAAACAGAAAAGGCAGAAACAATATAGCTCCTACCACTGCCGTAAGACCCGTTCTGCCCCCAGCCTCAATACCTACTGCCGACTCTATATAGGCCGTGCCAGGGCTGGAGCCCAACAGCCCTGCCAGTGTGGTGGCAACGGCATCTGTGGTTAAGGAACGCTTTACATGGCGAGGTTCGCCATGTTCATCCAGCAGGTTAGCAGCTTCAGCAAGGCCTACAAACGTAGAAAGGCTGTCAAACATATCTGTAAACACAAAAGCAAAAATCACCGGGAATATAGCTAACTGCAGTGAATTGGCTAAGTCGAGCTGTAGCAGCAAACTGAAGTCAGGAGCCGAAAACACACCTTGCCAAGAAATTAACGGAGCAAAGTCTGTTCCCCACCATCTACCGATAGGATAGGAGGCAAGTGTAGTGAATAGGATGCCAATCAAAATGCCTCCTTTTACATTACGCACCAACAGTACCGACGTTAGCAGAAGCCCGGCCAGAAAAGTAAGCAAGGCGGGTGTCATGGGGCTAATGCCGATAATGGTAGCTGGGTTGGAGATAATGAATTTTGCATTGGCAAAACCAATAAGCGAAATATACAAGCCTATGCCTGCCGCAATGGCGTAACGCAAGGGTTTGGGAATTGCCTGTACAATCAGCGTCCGGACGTTAAAAGCGGAGAGGAGCAGAAACACTATACCTGACCAGAAAACGGCCCCCAGCGCCACCTGCCATGTAATACCCATACCCAATACCGCCGAATAAGTAAAGAAAGCATTCAGCCCCATGCCCGGGGCCACTAGAATAGGGTTTCGCGCATACAGCCCCATCATCAGGCTACTAAAAAACGATACCAGCACCGTAGCAGTAAGTACGCCAGCAAAAGGCATTCCGGCCTGGCTCAGGATCGTAGGATTAACGACAATGATATAAGCTGTAGCCAGAAAAGAGGAAACGCCGGCTAAAATCTCTGTCTTAACAGTGGTTTTATTCTGCTTCAGATGGAAGTATGATTCCATAATTTTTCAGGTTGAAGAGGTAACGCACGTTCTTGTGCAGGTAGTTGCGAGAACAAGTAAAGCTAACAGACACTCCCGGCATTCATCGGGAGCAAAGCTTTACGAAAAAGTACGACAATGAAACTGCATTTGGTTCAGCCCTTGCCAGAGATGCTTTCTATACTTGTAGCCATGCAAAACTTTCGAAAGCATCTAAACGAACGGCCCCGGCTATCCACAGAGGGAGAAGCCGGGGCCGTTCATAAGAATTTATGATTACTATCCGTAGATCTCGTTCAGAAGTCCTGCCAGGCGAATACCAGCCTGCAACAGGCGCTGCTCTACAAGGTTATAGTTGTCGTAGGCATAGCGGTAGCTAAGTTTTTTGTCTTCAGGTAAGTTATATACCTGTGGGCGGTAACTCATCGACTCATTTGCCCAGTCTCTTACCGAAGATGCCTGCCACTGCTTGATCTGCTCTTTTTTCGGCTCACCCAGGAAGCGTACAATTTCTGTGAAGCTCAGGCTTTTACTATCAATCATATCGCTGTCCCACACGCGGTGCAGGTTAGACGGCTGATAGAACCACTGTACCTTCACTGCGTTGCCTCCTGTGTCGTCGCCAGTACCTACGTGCAAGGGCTGGTGAACGTCGCCTACCAGGTGAATCAGGTACTTTAAGTATTCCTGCTCCTGCTCTTTGCTAAGGTTGCCGGCTTTTAAAACCTTGGTAGCCTCTTCGATTTTACCGATGATGTCACCGTTCGGGTTTTTCTCGGATTGCTCATATGTTGCCCCATCCTGTATGGTTACCCAATGCCAGTCGTGGGTATGGTCGTAAGCATGATCGCTTTTGATGTCATCCATCCAGACAGATACTTCTGCCAGTGTGTTTTCATCTAAAAGCTGCATAACTTTTTTATTCGCTTTCTTGCTCAGGTGCTGCTGTGCTACAAGCCCAACTGCACGGTGTCCGTTCTGGCCCCAGGCAAACGCTTGGCCCGCTACATACAGGCACAGAAAGAAAACGCTAGCTAATTTTTTCATGTAAACTTTGGTAGTTGATTTTCGTGATGCAAAACAATAAAATTTATGCTGAACTGTGACAGACAAATTTATTTTTGCTTTAATTTCTTTCGCTCCCAATATACCAGCATCATATTTTATGCTGTTCGTAAGAAACCCAAAAGCATAGAACAGTTTATATTAGCGCATTTTTCGTAATTTTGAATTCTGTATTATAAAATGCCTTACTATGAATAACGAATATAAAGGGAAAGTAATGTGGTCGCACCTTGATGCAAACGGCCACATGCGTCATTCTGCCTATGCCGATTTTGCCTCGCAGGCCAGAATAGCCATACTTGATGAGCAAGGGTTGGACTTAGGTACTTTCCAGCGCCTGAAAATAGGTCCGATTTTATTTCGCGAAGAGCTGATTTACCTGCGGGAAGTGGGTGTAAACGAGAATCTTCGTATTACCATTGAGCTTACAAAAGCAAGGGGAGATGGATCACGCTGGTCTATACGCCACGAAATTTTTAGAAGTGATGGTGTTAAAGCGGCTGTAGTGAACGTGGATGGTGCCTGGATGGATCTTGCTAAGCGCAAACTGACTGTATTACCTGATGAGCTGCAGGATTTGTTTATGCACATTAGCCGCAGCGAAAATTTTGTGGAAGAGGAAATAAAATAAGCTTGAACGAGCGTAAGATTATTTATGAAACCCTGCACAGTAAGTTTTGCTTGCTGTGCAGGGTTTTCTTGTCTCAGTCTTTATTCTTTTTCTGCTTTTTTTCTTTTCTGCGTTTTTTCCAGTTTTCTTTCCAACCTTCAAAGGTTTGAGCAGCTTTGTCGGCTACATTATCCAGTATGCGTTCCAAAAAGTTCTCCTGCGGCGGCTCTGCACGGAATGATTCACAGTTTAGGCTGGCTTGCCATGCGGCAGGTAAAGGCGTAAAAGTGCTGTTGTAGAAACCTTTGAAATCCGGGGATACAGCTAATCGGCGGTTGTATTCACCCCAGATAGGAAGTGCCGTTCTGGAGCCCTGCCCTAACTCCAAGGTACGGAAGCGTACTTCTGGACTTTCGCCACCTACCCATACGCCAGTCACCAGATTTGGCGTTATACCTATAAACCAGCCATCGGCATGGTTTTGTGTTGTTCCTGTTTTGCCGGCAATGTCCATCTTCAATCCGTACTGCGAGCGAAGCTTTCCGGCACTGCCTTCCTCCACCACACCTTGCAGCAAGTATAGCATAATGGCGGCTGTCTGCTCCGAAAGCACCTTTCTTTCATTTGAGCCTTTGCGATGTTCTCGCAATACCTTATCGTCCCGATCTGTAATTTTAGTGATATAAACCGGATCTACGCGATAGCCTTTATTTGCGAAGGTAGTATAGGCCGTTACCATTTCCTGTAAAGAGAGATCGGCAGTGCCAAGGGCAAGCGAGGGCACTTCTGGTAAGTTAGAGCTAATTCCCAGCCGATGTGCCATCGCCACAGTTTTGTTTACGCCGGTCTTCATGATAACCTGCGCGGAAATAGTGTTGACAGAGTGCGCCAATGCACCTCGCATGGTATATTCTCCGCCATACTGTTCGTCTGCATTTCTGGGCGACCAGTTGTCATACTCCGGATAGGTGACACGTTCGTTTGCGAAGTAGTCGCAGGGCTTCAAGCCTTTTTCAAGGGCAGCAGCATATACAATCGGTTTGAAGGTAGAGCCCACCTGCCGCTTCGACTGCACATGATCATACTTGAAAATATAATGGTTAATGCCTCCTACCCAGGCACGAACAAAACCTGTGGTTGGCTCTACTGACAAAAGACCTGCATTCAGGAAGCGCTGGTAGTAAGCCAGTGAATCCATAGGGCTCATGGTTTTTGTGTCGGTGCCACTCCAGCTATAAACCTGCATAGGTATGGGCTTTCGGAAAGCCTCTGCTATCTCAGCCTCAGACTTACCGGATGCTTTCATTTTCTTATACCGGTCAGAGCGCTGCATGCTTACTTGAAGTATATTGCTCTTAGTACCCCACGGAGCACGGCCACGCCAGTGCGCATCAAAGCCTTTCTGTAACTGTGCCATTTGTTTCCGGACAGCCGCCTCCGCATGGCGCTGCATACCGGCATCAATCGTAGTGTAGATTTTCAGCCCGTCTTTGTACAGGTTATAGTGGTCTCCACCTGGCTTCTTTTGTTTTGCTGCCCAGGCCATAAGTTCCTGGCGCAGATGTTCTCTGAAGTAGGGGGCAAGTCCATCGTTATGGGTAGTATAAGTATACTTAAGTTTGAGCGGCAACTGCTTCAGGGAATCAGCCTTGGCTTCGGGCAAAAAGTTATACTTGGCCATCTGGCTCAACACGACATTGCGGCGCATTTTGGATTTTTCCAGGTTCAGGCGCGGGTTATAGGTGGTAGTGGCCTTGAGCATTCCAATTAACACAGCGGCTTCTTCTGTCTTCAAAGAATCAGCAGAAGTGTTGAAGAAGCGGCGTGAGGCGCGTTCTATACCGTACAGGTTGCCGCCCATGGGTACGGTGTTCAAGTATAGCTCCAGAATCTGCTCCTTCGAATAAATCCCTTCTAACTTACGAGCAATGATCATCTCGCGAAGCTTGTTAACCGGCATGTCCCATAGCCAGTAGTCTTTGCGTGGATAGAGGTTTTTTGCCAACTGCTGGCTAAGCGTGCTTCCCCCGCCAGAGCTCTCGTTTTGCAGGAGCAACGATTTTATAAACACGCGGGCCAGACTTCGAGCATCAATGCCGCTGTGCTCATAAAAGCGGGCATCTTCTGTCGCCACGAGGGCTTGAACAGCAGCAGGGGAAATGTGCTCATACTTCACATTGGTTCTGTCCTGAATATAATAGCGACCGAGTAACTCTCCTCCGGCGGCATATACTTCAGACGCAGTGTTGTTGTGCACTGATTTAAGCTCTTTGGCAGAAGGCATGCCGCCTAAAAATCCGCTGTAAATGGCAAAGTAAAAAAGCACCAGCAGCAGTACGCCAAAAAGTGCCAGCTTATAAAATATCCGAAATAAAAATCTATAGTCAGAGCGGCTTCGGTTTGCCTGCCATTCAGCCCACTTCTGCTGCCAATAGACTTTAGAGAACTTAGGTTTCTGGCTTTTGTAAAAAGCAGACAATTCGCCATGCACCAGTCTAACAAACGGTGCCATGATTCTGGTGAAGATGAATTTTAAGATTTTAGTCAGCGTACGCCTCATGTTGGGTTTTGTCGGTAATTGGCTGTAGCCAGGCAAAGGAGAAAGTTCGAGATGCCTATAAACGCGCAAAGTACAAAATTTGCTGCAATGGCTGGTACTTTACAATAATTGCGCCAGTGCTAAGGTGGATGGTACAGCTACAACAAAGATAAATGCTTACCTTTGCTACACCATGTTAAGCACCAAATCCATACGAGGCAACTGGCTTAAGTACCCGCTGATGTGGGTAATGCTGCTTTGGGCGATAACCATGCCCGGGCATGAGATGATGGTGTACGACTACCTGGTACAGGGTTCTGTTTCTGATTCGGTGCTGCGTCTTTCGCCATCCGGAAAGCAGGACGAAGGACAAAGAGTGCAGCCGCAGAAAGTACAGGCTTTTGCTGATGCCGATACTGCTCCGGTATTGGTTGTAAAGCAGGTGCTGTATGTAAACAGCCTGTTGCTACTGCCTCTTATTGCAGCTCTTTTCAATAAAGAAAAACTACTATATTCTTCTCCGGAGGCTTTTTCTAAGCTTCTGAAACGGGTATTTCCTGTTTCTATACTTCCCAATGCGCCGTAGCAGATTTTCTGCTGTTTCTTCTGAACTGTTGTAGCCGCTCTTGTTTTGCACGGCTACAATTGCTGCCTGTGCGGTGTATAAAGAAACAATTCCTCCGCCAATTACCGGCTTTTATCTTCTTTTTTAAAAGCAGTTCTTGGCTCTTAGAGCTTATTTAAATTTCGTTTTTGCAAGCGAAAGCTGAATGGAAAGAGTTCTGGCAAAGCGGTTTTAGAGCTTCATAGCAGCGCTATGGGGCGAGAAAAGCGTGAAGCCAGGTTCCTTTACAGGCTTTTGCAGCGCAAAGCATGAATTTTAAACATGCTCTTAGCCTGATCTAACTGCCTTCATTTATTTTAATAAAATTTTAGCTATGGCAGAATTCTTCGTCCTGCTTTCTTTGCTTGCCCTTTTGGGTTTAAGCGTTGGCTTGCTTTATCCTAAGCTTTCACTTGTTTGGTATTCAGGCAAAAAGAACCGCTTAAATGTGCTGCGCATCTATCTGTTATTATTCGTATTATCATTTATAGTATTTGCCCTTGTAGAGGGCTCTTGATAGCAATATCTTTAATGCTTTATTTTTTTGAATAGCTTGGTAACCTATGAAATTTACTGTTGAAGATATTCTCTTTGGAGTCTCTGTTTTACTTTTTTTAAGCATCCTGGTAAGTAAGAGCTTGGGCAGGTTAGGGGTGCCGGCGCTAGTGCTGTTCTTAGGTGTAGGTATACTGGCAGGCTCAGAGGGTGTTGGTGGTATTTACTTTGATGACTCCCAGACAGCGCAATCGCTAGGTACACTGGCACTCACGCTGATCCTTTTCTCTGGAGGTATGGATACCCGCTGGCAAAGTACAAAGCCTGTGCTATGGCGGGGTATTACCCTTTCAACACTTGGGGTTTTTATTACTGCCATGCTTGTTGGCATTTTTGCCACCTATGTTTTAAACTTCTCCTTGTTGGAAGGGCTATTACTTGGTGCCATTGTATCTTCTACTGATGCGGCGGCTGTCTTTTCTATTCTGCGGGCACGTAACATCGGGCTAAAGAATAACCTGCGGCCAACGCTGGAGTTAGAGTCGGGCAGTAACGACCCTATGGCTTATTTCCTTACAATCAGCTTTACTTTTTTGCTTACTAACCCAGAGGCAAGCTTGTGGCAACTGTTGCCTATGTTCTTTTTACAGATGAGCATTGGTGCCGTGATGGGCGTTATAATGGGCTATGTAATGGCCTGGACAATCAATAAAATAAAGCTGGAGCAGGAAGGGCTTTACCCGGCCCTTACATTGGCTATGGTGCTGTTTACCTTCGCTTTCACAAACCTGATCTCAGGGAATGGCTTTCTGGCTGTATACACTGCTGCGGTTATACTTGGCAACAAGAATTTCATTCACAAACGAAGCCTCACGCGTTTTTATGACGGTATTGCCTGGCTCATGCAAATCCTGATGTTCCTTACCTTGGGGTTATTAGTATTTCCGTCTCAGATTTTGCCTGTGTTAGGAGTTGGCCTAATGATCTCGTTGTTCCTGATTTTTGTGGCCCGTCCGGTGAGTGTTTTTATCAGCATGTTTTTCTTTAAATCTACCTTGCAGGATAAGGTTTATGTGTCGTGGGTCGGGCTGCGTGGAGCGGTGCCTATTGTGTTTGCCACTTACCCGATGCTGGCAGGTGTAGAGCGTTCCGGTATGATGTTCAATATTGTGTTTTTCATCGTTTTAACATCTGTGATGCTACAGGGAACGACGCTTAAAGTTGTGGCAGATTGGTTAGGCCTAAGCGAGGTAGATGATTCTCCCAGAAGGTTACAGCTGGGGGAGGAGCTAGGTTACAACTCCCGTAATGAGCTGGTGGAGTTGCAATTACCGGCACATGGTGCTTCCATCGGTAAATCATTGGTAAATTTGCAGTTGCCCAAGACATCCCTGATTGTGCTAATAGACCGTGGAGGTAAGTTTGTGACGCCAAACGGTGCAACTATGCTGGAGCCCCATGATAAACTGATGGTGATGGTAGACAGCGAAGAAGAGTTGCAGCGGGTAAAGGCAATTCTGCTGGGGTAGCAGGAGCTGTATACCTGGCGCTTAATTCATAGCAGTACTTAGACAAATTTTCTTTAACCATTTTTGTCATCATGATAGGATCTTAATGATAGAGGGAGCCTTCTTATGCAAGTCAAAAAGCTTCATTTCCGGAAGGGAAGGTCTCTCTATTTCTACTCAGCTTCTTACAGAGTGACAGGTGCTTAGCCTATTTATAGTTAACTCCCTCCCAATACATAGGTAATAAGGTACAGCGTGTACAAGTATCAGCAAAAAAGAACCCCTGCTACTGGTGAGGCGGCAGGGGTAGGTTAGAGAAGCTTAGTTATTTGTAATAAAGGTGAGAATTGCACTATAGTGGATAGAATCTATGATCAGAGCAAGCTTAAAAAAAAGTCAACTTATATTTAGGCCTTTACGCTGATAATGGCGTCTGAGAACCGCTCCATTTCTTCCAGTTGCGGACTGCATTGCAGCAAAAAGAAATCAACTCCTACAGCTTCAAACTTGGCAATCTTATCTTGCACCTGAGCTGGTGTACCTACCAAGCCGGTGCGTAAGCCACGGTTAGAAACAGAATATTCCTGGAGCGAGAGCTGCCCCTCCAGCTGCGTTCCCGATAGCCACTGCTGGTAATTATCAAAACCGGCAGCGGTGTTTTGTACATCCGTGATGCGGTTCAGCTCCTTCTTCACTTCGGCTTCGTTTTCACGAATAATGCTGTAGGCGGCAACGCCATACTTCATCGGAGGCAGGCCCAGCTTTTCCCGGCGCTCCCGCATGTTGGCAATGCGTTTGCCAATCAGCTCTGGAGAATCTCCGTGCATTACGTAACCATCACACTGGGAGGAGATCAGGCTTTTTGCAGCTTCAGACTCACCGCCAGCATAGATGAAGGGCTTTTTCTCCGGCTTTGGCTGCAGAATGTTATCTTCCACTTTATAGTATTTGCCATTGTAAGAGAAGTGGTCTTTCTCCCACACATTTATTACTACATCCAGCCATTCTTTGGTGCGGGCATAGCGGTCGTCGTGCTCTTCAAAGTGGATGCCATACTTGGTAGCTTCCTCTTTCCACCACGACGATACTACATTGAGCGATAGCCTGCCGTTGCTGATGTGGCTAATATTGGATGCCTGCTTCGCCAGCTGTGCCGGGTTATGGAAAGTAGGACGAACGGCCACCATAATCTCCAGTTTTTCAGTAACAGCCGCAATGGCCGCAGCGGTAGACCAGGCATCCAGTGAAGGCGCTTCTTTGCCCTTAATGTCGTTCAGGTAGAGTTCAGCAATAAGGGAGAGGCTGTAGCCCCAATCCTCACTGCGCTGTGCGAGTTTTTTTACGTATTCCCATGTCGGCGCCATGCCTTCTTCTGGCACATTGCGCAGCCAGCCGCCGAACACAGGTAGCCAATATCCAAATTCCATACTTATGCCTCCTGTGTTTTAAGTTGCGCTCTTTTCTCTAGATAATCCACCAGGCGCTCATGTGGGTTAAAACCGATCACGTTCACAGCATCTGCCACAAAGTTTGAAAGCGCGTTTACATCATAGTAATAAACCTTGCCGTCGCGATCATCCACTGTGTACTCAATGCCACCTACATCAATGCCAGCCTCCTGCACAATGCGCTCAATGGCATCAACTACATCTTGTGGCGGTATGAAACCTTCTACTTTCATGCCGTTTTTAGGTGCATCCAGGGCGCAGGCGTTGCGGGCAAGTTCCTTACCGTTTGTTGTCTGGCAGATGTCGGCAGGGCAGAGGTTAAAGCTTTCGCCGGTTGTATAAACCTTTATTGCATACAGGTATTTACCGCCCAGGGTCTCTACACGGTTAATGTGGCCGCCACGTGCAGGTATAAACTCCTGTACCAGAGCAGTATGATCAATACCAAGCTTGATTTCTTTTGAGGTAACGGCAAGCGCCAGTTCTTCCACTGAGTCATAGCGGGTAATTCCGGCACCACTACCACCAATGTTTGCTTTTACCACAATAGGGAAGCGCAAACCTTTGGCGGCTTCTACTGCCTGCGATGCATGGTTGATAACGCGGGATTTCGGATAAGCCAAGCCAAGTTTCTCCAGCAGAACGTGCTGTAGTGCTTTATTTGTTTCGTATTGGAAAGCTTTATAACCGTTTACCACCGGCACACCTTTTGCCTCCAGGTGTGCCAGCAGGCCAAGAGTATAGAAGATGCCCTGCTCGTTGTTACGCAGGTAAGCTGATGGGCTCATGCGGTTAAAGAACAGGCTATACTGCTGCTCGTCAGCGGCAAGATCGTATGAATGCTCTGCAGCATTCTGACGCACATAGGAGATGCCTCGGGCTTCTAATTCATTAAACAAGGGGCGAAACCAGTCTGGATGCTCATGAAATATAACGATTGGTCTATCAGATGAAATAGTTGACATAGGAATTCTAATTTAGGATGTGTAGTCTTATGTTATAAAAATGAAAGTAAAGCCTGAAGAACAGGTAAACAGGTAAGTGCAGGGATGAAAAATCCTTTGTAATGACCCAAAAGGGCATAAGGCTGCTTTAAACTCATGTGCGATGGGCACAAAAAGCAAAGCTATCCCTGTAGGCTGCGTAGGTAAGGTGTTATAGAAAGACCAAAAAATATGGGACTACTATAAAACTGGCAGCAGGGTTAGCAACAACAACAGCAACAACAAGTATGGAGAATGCAAACAGAAGATGAACCCGAAGTATAAGAAGTGCTTTGGGTAAAGTATGAACCAGTAAGGTTAATTTTTGAGATCTTCATTTTTATT
>NZ_JBHTLD010000154.1:0-12536 GCF_042678745.1 Pontibacter rugosus
TTAATAGTATTATAAAACCTATAAGATCAATTAAGTTATGACAAAGCTAAACACATCACAAAATCAGCCCGCTCTTCTGGCATTGCTAACAAAGTCTATGCTGGTAGGGGCAGGAATTGCCTTACTCGTCATCTCTTTCTTTGTATTCGGAGTTGATGCGCCCGATCCTGAATGGGGTAAATTATGGAGAATCAAACCATTGATAGTTAATCCGTTAGCCGGTGCCTTGGGTGGTGCGTTCTATGCTTTTATGAGTTACCAGAGCTCGCGTGGCTTTAACAGAACGTTGGCTGTTCTCCTGAGCCTGGTGGTATACTTTGTAGGGTTGTGGCTCGGAACAGTTTTAGGATTGGCAGGCACCATGTGGGATTAATTAGCCATACCAGCACGAGATTCAAAGCAAAGAAACTTTAAAGTATAAGATCATGAAAGACAAAATACTTTTAGGCATAAACGACCCGCAAAAGCTGGAAAAGCTATACCGCAGTAACCGAACGTCTTTTAAACGTGAGTTTGGTGCCGTCTATCCGCAGCTAAAAGGGCAGGCGCTTGCCGATTTCTGGTACCAAAGGCTAAACTATGATGCAGACGACATTTCCTGGGGCTCTGCTAAAGAGTTTTTCTTTGTAGTGATTGCATCTTTAGTTGCTGGTATTTTTGCCAAACTGCCAGCCATACTTCCCCTTAGCGAAGAGTTCTTTTATCCGCGTAACAGCAGCTTTCTTTTGTTTCCGTTTTTAGCAGCATACTTTGCCTGGAAAAATAAGCTGGCTGCGAATAAAATAGGGTTCTTGGTGGGTGCTATACTTGTATGTTTCGTGTACATCAACTATTTGCCAGGCACAATTAACAGTGATACGCTTCTGCTAGCCTGTATCCATCTGCCTCTGCTGCTGTGGGTTATACTTGAGGTTTCGTTTGCAGGTAATGAGCTGAGCAATTACAACAAGCGCCTGGAGTACCTGCGCTTCAACGGTGACCTAGCTGTGATGTCAGCGCTACTTGTTATTGCCGGGGTATTGCTCACAGGTATAACTATCGGCTTATTTTCAATAATCGGATTCCAGATCGAGGAAATGTACTTTGAGTATGTCGTGGCCTTTGGCTTACCTGCAGTGCCAATTGTAGGAAGCCATCTTACCCAAAGTAATCCACAGCTGGTCAACAAGGTATCGCCGGTCATAGCGAAGCTGTTCAGCCCGCTGGTCCTGGTTATGCTGCTAATCTACCTGTGTGCCATCTTTTTTTCAGGACAGGACCTTTATACTGATAGAGACTTCCTGCTTCTGTTTAACGTGCTTCTGATAGGGGTGATGGCACTGATCTTCTTCTCTGTGGCCGAGAGCTCATCTACAGAAAGATCTGCAGCGGGCGTATGGGTATTGCTGCTGCTATCTATCGTTACGGTGGTTGTAAACGGTATAGCGCTTTCAGCCATATCGTTTCGGATCTCAGAATGGGGTGTTACTCCAAACAGGTTAGCAGTGCTTGGTGGCAATGTGCTGATACTGGTACACCTGCTGCTCGTTACTGTGATGCTCTTTAAAACGGCTACAAAGAAAGCAGCTATCACGGAAGTTGGAAAAGCAATCGTACTGTACATCCCTGTATACTTTGCCTGGACGATTGTGGTAGTATTCCTTTTCCCGCTGCTCTTTGGCTTTAAGTAATACCTGCATCACCCTCATAGGAAACAACCATGGCTTTTCTACTTTTGGCGACGATGGGGGTAGGGGATAAAATAGATTGTTGATGAATGCTATTTAACGCATTAGAAACTGATATATAAACCATTAAAAATTAAACTTATGATGACGCAAAACAAAAGATTAATGGGCATCCTGCTTACAGTAGTTTTTATACTATTTATCCCTTTGGTAGCCATGCAATTTACAGACGAAGTAAACTGGGACTTGTTTGATTTTGTAGTTGCTGGTGTGCTGCTGCTGGTTACCGGTATTGTCTGTGAGGTAGTTTTGAGAAAGGTAAGGAAGCAGGATAATGCCATTGCGCTCGTTGCCGTTATTCTGGCAATCCTCTTTCTGGTATGGGCAGAGCTTTCGGTTGGCATATTTGGTTCGCCATTTGCCGGAAGCTAACACAGGGCCAGTAAGTTTAAGTATAAAACAGAGGGCCGCTATACCTGATGTAGAGCGGCCCTCTGTTTTGTATGTCTCCCGTGCTACATAAAGTATGCGGCAGCTACGGAGCTATAGCTTTAACTCTTCGCCATCCTGCGGAATGAACAGTTTCTCTTTTCTTATATTCAGACCTTCTGCTTTTTGGCGAAGCGACTCTCTCGTAGTGAGGCAGTGGTCCAGCACATCCATGTGTACGGCTATAATCTTCGCTGTCCCGCTTTCTCCGATCAGCGCCATCGTCTGCTCCTCATTCATAAGTATAGGCGTGGCTTCAAAGCCAGGGAAAGCAGCGCCGCCGGAGTTGATGATAATATAATCAGGCGTGTACTCCTGAATACTCTGTTTAATCTCGTCTATCCAGATACTGTCGCCTACAATATAAATGGTCGGTTGGTTTTCTGCCTGTAGTACAAAACCAGACACAGTGCCCATTTGCTTTAGAATCTCACCGCTGCCGTGTTCACCACCTGTTCTGTGAATGGTGATGCCATTCCATACAGTGCTGTCTTGTACCGTTTCGGCGTTGGTGAAGTTTGCTTTCTGAAAATATGCCTCATCGGCAGGTTGGTTTAAAAGCTTTATCGACTTGTCCAGCGTTTCAGCAGCCACCTGATCGAAATGGTCAGGATGTGTATGCGTTACCAGCACCAGGCCTATGCCCTTCACAATCTCCTCGATAGCCATGGGTAACGCTACCATCGGGTTTCTAGCCTTGCCTGCAAACGGATCGATGGTATCCTTTGGCATCAGCATAGGGTCCACCAAAATTCTCTGCCCTGCATAGTTGATGAGCAGGGTTGCATTTCTAACTAGCTGTATACTTGTGTTTGTTGCCATTCTGTATTGATTTATAGGTTCTTACTTCAATACAACAAAGTTAAGTAGCTATTGATTGAGCTTAGCTACCAAAGCTTTCTGCCTTACTACCATTTTGATAATCAAGGAGGAAAGCAGATGTGGTTTGGCCGGATTGTGTTTTAAAAAAGCGCATCAGGTGGTTAGGCTCCGAAAAGTTGAGTTCGTGCGCTATGTCGGCTACCGTTAAATCAGAGTGGATCAGGTAGTTCTTGATTTCGAAGAGCAGCCGCTGTTTTAATAAGTGTGTGGCGGTGACATTAAACTGAGCCTGCACAGCTTTGTTAAGCGTAATCCTGCTTATATCCAACAGAAAGGTATACTCGCTGATCCGTTGTTTCTCCCTGATGTGCAACTCCAGCAGCTTCTTAAACTGGTAGGCATAGTTGTTTTCAGGCTTATTCAGCGGCAGGTGGTTGTGCTGGGCATAATCTCTGTTGAACTTTAATAAGAGATAATAAAGTAGGGAGCGGATGAGGTGTTCGCTGTCGGGGTTTGCCTCTTTCAGTTCAGTATGTATTTCTGTAAGGGTGCTGCAGGCTTTCTGGATATACTCAGCCGACACATTCATGCGCAATGGATAGTCCAGTTGGTAAAAGTATAGCAGCCGGTACGTGAACAGCTTATCTGCAAAAAAATCGTTGAGGAAGCCTTCCTGGAAAATAAGAAACGTAAAATCCAGGTTTTCAGGATCTACTTGCCATTGCCTCTTCTGAAAAGGAGAGATAAAGACAACAGTGTTATCAGCCAACTCAATCTTCCGCTGATTTAATACCACGTAACCTTTTGCTTTTCTAAAAATCAGAATTTCAAAGTAGTCCGTGTTGTACACCCTGGTATCGGTGTAGGCTTCTTTTATTTCGTTGCCTGAACCTACCCGCAGCAAAACCTCAACGCCGCACCTGGTCTTATTGAATTTTATGGTTCTCAATACGGAAGAGTTTTTGAAGTATAATAAGTTAAGAAGTAAAAGTATTGAAATGTTTCAGACTTTACCGTTAAAGCCGCTATGTTGTGCTGTATGCTGCCTATTTTAATGATGAGACGAAGTAATGTATAGCTACAATCCTACTCCTGGTTATGTTTTTAGGTTAACGCGAAAATGTGATCTTGATCTAAAGAAATGATACGCCTGCTTCTACTATCATTTCTCATAACTTTGTACAGTTAACGTGAACCAAACCAGCTAAAGCAAAACAAATACAGCTCAGCCGAATTTAGATAATGACACAGGATAACAGCAGCGCCTTACTAGACGTGAACGGGAAGAGTCTTTATGTAGAACACCGTAGCATCTATGAAAACCGACCAACTATAGTCTTTTTGCACGACTCCCTGGGAAGTGTGCAGCTTTGGCGTGATCTGCCCCAAAAGCTTGCTGAAGCTGCGGATTGCAATGTGCTGTTATACGACCGCCTGGGCTATGGCAAGTCTGCACCAATGCCGACACACGAAAGGCCAACTAACTACTTAGAACTGGAAGCGGATGTGCTGCATGACCTGCTCACCGCCTTGAAAGTGGAGAGTGCTGTCTTGTTTGGGCACAGCGATGGCGGCTCTATAGCTTTGATAGCGGCAAGCAAGTATCCTTGTAAAATCAAAGCTGTGATCTGCGAAGCCGCCCACATTTTTGTAGAAGAAGTTACTTTGAAGGGCATCTTTAAAGCAATTGAAGCCTATGCATTCACCAACTTACCTGAACGCCTGGCAAAGTATCACGGCGACAAGGTAGAGGCTATTTTCAAAGCCTGGACAGAAACCTGGACACGGGCCGATTACCGGGACTGGAACATTGAACATTTCTTAGCAGGTATTCAGTGTCCGTTGTTGTTCATTCAAGGCGAGGCGGACGAGTATGGCACAACAGATCAGGTAGATAAAACAATCCGCCAGGTAAGTGGAAAGGCAGAAGCATTCATTATGCCTGGTGTTGGCCACACACCGCACAAAGAAGCTGCTGAGCAGGTGTTAAATAAATCAGCAGCATTTATAAGAGAGGTAATGGTAGGGGAATAACTACGGCACCCGGCCAGGCCATAAAAAAGCAACCGAAACCAGTAACCCACGGCTCAATTATCGTAACAGGGAGTACTATGTTTGGAGTAAATGATATACCGAAGTTTTTTCTCGCCTTTTTCCTTGTGCTTCCTATCATCTCTTTTGTGCACGAGGCAGGGCATGTTTTCTTCGCCTGGCTAATGGGTGGCAGGAATATCAAAGTATCCGTTGGCTCCGGAGATGTATTATTTAGACTTGGGATGCTGGAGGTACGCAAATACTACTTCTGGTACGGCCTCTGCTCTTTTGACAGCCTGAAGCGCAATCACCGCCTCGCTAATATCCTGATCTTTGCCGGGGGAGCGCTATTCAACGCCATTGCTGCGGTAGTGGTAATCTACCTGATAGAGAACAATACCATACAGCCGAACTTAGCCACTTACCAATTCACTTATTTCTCGCTCTACTATATTTTTTTCGCACTTCTGCCAATGCCATACCCTGGCGGGAGCTCCAGTGACGGCAAGATCATACTTGACTTGATCCGAAACAAAAAGCAGCTGGGGGAGAGAACTTATCGCATACAGTGGAACAACGAAGAGAAGCAATGGTGTGTACTGAACGACGACCAAGAACTGGTGCAGGCATTTGAGGATGAAGAGCAGGCTCTTACTAAAGCACATGAGGTAGCACAAAGCAACCGCCCCAGCCGCTTGATTAACATCAAAAATGGTAAAGAAGTGGAGGTTCAGAACTATCCGAGAATTCCTTTATGAGATTTTAAAATGGAAGTAGGTGTTTTATAAATCGCTGTAACATTGCAGGTTATCCTTTACTAGAAGGTAGTTTGTAAAACAGGACTACATTACCTTGAAATCTATCCTTCCAGTGCTCCGTAACAAAAGGAAATCAACTTATACCTGAATTTATGATTGCAGCCATCTTTAGCTTTCTGGTTATGCTCAACCCTTTTGCGCTTTTCCTGTACCTGAAACCCGTTATGAACGATTTGCCGGACGCTGATTTCCGGTCTGTGTTTTTAAAAGCAAGTTTAATCTCTTTCTTCATTTACCTGGTCTTCCTGCTTTTTGGTGACATCGTTTTTCAGAAAGTATTTCGCATCAACTTCGAGTCCTTCCGTATATTTGGCGGCATCGTTCTTTTCTCCTTTGCCTATATATTTATCGTGCAGGGCAAAAAGGCATTTATTCAAATAAAAGGAGATTTGCACGATCTGGCTTCAGAAATCGCCTTGCCCTTTATGGTGGGGGCAGGTACCATCTCCCTTACTATCCTGATGTCAGAACAGATGGAACTGTGGCAGGGCGTGGTGTCGCTGGCACTTATCATGCTTGCTAACTTTGTCATTATTATGGGACTCAAGCAGATTCGCCGCGGGATGCGCTCTAAAAGTGTGCAGACCGCTTTCGATAAGAACATGGAGCTGCTCTTGCGCATCAACGGCTTTTTCCTGGGAGCCATCGGTGTCGACATGGTAGTGACAGGAATCAGCAATCTGATGGCGGCAAGCCAAGTATAAGCTGCTGTGCCGCCGTTTACTTAATCACTGCCTCTGAGTACACCAACCACAGCGGTATGTCTATGTCCATGTTGTAAAGCTCAGTCGGCACGCTGCCCAGGCTCAGAGATGGGAGCGGGTTGTTGCCTTTCAAGCCCATTACCAATAAATCATATTTATGCTTGCGCAGTTGCAGGCAAATTCGCTCTGCTGTGCTTTTGCCTGCGGCTCGAACCAGCGTATAAGGCACATCTGCTATTTCCTGGTGTCGTTTCTGAAGATCTTTGAACCGCCCTTCAATCACCTCTTTCGCTTTATTTATGGCCTTCTCCTCTGATATCAGCGGGAAATACTGCGTAGGCAGCTTATATACGTGCATAATTTCCAGGTTTAGCCCCAATTGGCTGGAGAGGCTCTTGCTTAGCCGAAGTGCGTGCACAGAAGCGTCGGAGAAATCAATCGGCGTCAGCACCCGTTCGATGTTGAAAGTAGCTGTTTCTGGGAAGACCAAGACACTGCAGGGCAGTATACGGAGCAGTTTGGTACCCAAAGCCCCTGTGCTTTTGTTGCTCATTCGTTTGCCCAGCAGGGTTAGCTTTATATGATACCGCTTTACCAGGTCAGCCATAATCACCTCGGTGTTCGGCTCTTCGCTCACCAGTATCTCATGGTCGCAGCCTCCTTCAAAATGCTCCGCGACAATGTCGGTGATGCTGGCCTCCACCTCTTTGCTCAGGTCAATATCACCGAAGGTTTCCTTGAAGTCCTCACTCAGCTCAGTTAATTTGATGTTATGAACAAAATACACCTTATTTATAGGCAGGTGCTGACAGATGGAACGGGTAAAGGCCACTAGTTTCTCGTCTATATCGCTTAGGTCGAGGCAAACCATCATGGCGTCAATTGCAATCATGTTTCTCCTGTTTTAAAATTATAGTAAATCTTTTCCTTTTTCTTCTGAAGTATTGGTCTGCTGTTTTGCGGCACGTTTGGCCAGAAGTTCCGTGATCTGTTGCTGGTAGTCTTTCCGCTGCTGTGCCTTGCCCAGTTTGTTTTCTTCTTCCAGCTCTTCGCTCAGCCCTTTATACAGACTGTAGCACATCGTGAGCAGAATAAGCGCAAAGGGCAAACCAGTGATAATAACAGCCGTTTGCAGGGCTTGCAGGCCGCCGCCTATCAGCAGCACCGCGGCTACAGCTCCTTCTGCCAGGGCCCAAAAAATACGCACACCCACAGGAGAGTCCGCTCTTCCACCTGATGTCAGGCTATCGACTACAAGTGAGCCGGAATCGGAGGAAGTTACAAAGAAGCCTGTGATCAGGATAATCCCGATGATAGAGAGCACCGTGGAGAAAGGAAGCTGCTCAAAGAAAACGAAGAGGGCTGTAGAAACATCTGCGGCCACTGCCTCCGTTATAGCGGTTCCGCCTGACAATGCCTCCCGCAGGGCTGTACTACCGAACACTGTCATCCACAAAAAGGAGAGCAGGGATGGAACAATCAGCACACCCAGCACAAACTCTCGGATAGTGCGACCTTTGGAAACACGTGCAATAAATATGCCCACAAAAGGCGCCCACGAAATCCACCAGGCCCAGTAGAATACCGTCCAGCTACCTTGCCAGTTTCGGGTGGAGTAAGCCTCGTTCCAGAAAGACAGTTGCATGAAATTGCTTATGTAGGAGCCCGTGTTTTGCACATAGGAGCCTAAAATGAAAACGGTTGGCCCTAACACCAGCACTGCCACCAGCACCACCAGGGCAATGCGGATGTTCCACTCGCTCAATATACGCACTCCCTTGTCCACACCCGTTACCACAGAGATGGTGGCGACACCGGTGATAAGGGCAATCAATATTACCTGCGTCGTCACGTCACTTGCAATGGACGGGAACACATGGTGCAGCCCTGCTGCTACCTGTTTCACGCCCAGACCCAGCGAAGTAGCCAGTCCGAAAACCGTGGCCAATACAGCCAGAATATCAATAACATCACCTATAAGCCCATGGATCCGCTCTCCCAAGAAAGGGTAAAAAACGGAGCGAATGGTCAGGGGCAATTTACGGCTATAGGTAAAGTAGGCTAATGCCAGGCCTACCAGTGCGTAAATGGCCCAGGCATGGAAACCCCAGTGTAGAAAAGTGAAGTTCATGGCTTGCCTCGCTGCAGCGGGAGTGCCTGGCTCCCCGAGCGGAGGTGTCAGGAAGTGGTTGATAGGCTCACCAATGCTCCAGAACAGAAGACCGATACCCATACCAGCGCTGAACAACATGGCAAACCAGGACGAGGTGCTGAACTCCGGCTTCGCCTCCTTGCCGCCCAGCCTGATGCCGCTGAACTTGCCAAAAGCCATGTACAGGCAGAAGGCTACGAATACATTCACGCTTAAAATAAACATCCAGCCCATACTGGAGGTAACAGCCGCCTGTACTTCGCTAAAAAACGCTTCGGCATCCTCCCTGAAGATAAGGACCAGTGCTATGCTTATGATCAGGATTATAATGGAAGACCAGAATACAGGGCCGTTTACTTCCAGGCCCAGTGACTTTTTTGTATCGCTTCTTGTGACTTTACTCATCAAACAGCTGTTTTAGATTAGAAATAATATCCCATGTTAATGTTAAAACGCATGTGCCAGTCCGTGTCTCCGGGTGTTCCAAGGGCAAGAGAATTTGTCCACTCAGGCCCGAGCCAGGGCTGGTTAAAGCCAAAGGCAGCATCGGTATAGATGTACATTGGGCCAGCGGTAAATAAGGCTCCTAGTACGTTCATGTGCGTGTTTTCAAAACCATCTACCTGCTTGTTATAGTAGCCGTAGTTGTTGTAAAAGGTTATGCCCTGCAGCAGGCGGGTAGCTATGGGCAGGTGATAGGCTAGGCTGGCGGTATACATTTCGCCTCTGGTGGCTACGTTATAGTTTGCGCCATAGGCACCCATTTCTACAAAACCTAAGTCTGCCCCTGCTGCATATTGTGGGTTTATACGATAGAGCATTGCTTGTAGCTTTACACCCCAGGGGCTAGAGGTAGGTTTATACTCATAGTGCAAAGCTGCAGCGTACCTGTTACCATTTCGCTCTGTGTCCAGGTTATAGAGAAGCCCACCTTGTAGAGAGGCGCCAAGTTCGTGGGATAGGCTGTCGCCCATGCGCCGAACCAGCTTAAAGTCTAGTTGGTTATTTTCTTTGTTGCGCCCAGTTATGTCGTAGGAGTAGCGGTTGGGGCTGGCCTCTGCTGAGCTGAACACAAACTCCTCCGCGCTTTTATAGTAGGCCGCTTGCCATTGCCACCGGCCGTTATCGTGGATATATTTCACTCCCATGTCATGGTCATCCTCAAAGCCTACATAATAGGTGATATTGAAAAACCAGTTGTTAGAGTTGTACTGCTGAATACCGAAAGGTACCTGATGCAGCCCTACCTGAATTTGAGAATTTTCAGAGAAATCATATTGAAACCACCCTTGTTTCAGAAAGGCTCCGCCAAAAGCCTGTGAGTAATGACGGAACTCTGCATTTAACTTGATACCCTTATACTCAGACTCCACATTAAGCCGGAACACATCATACCCTAAGTCACCGCCTCGTTTCAACTGGTCATCCTTCCAGGTAGAAAGGTTATAGTTAAAGCGCACCGCGCCGCCGATTTTTAAAGTCGGCTTCTCATCGGCTTTCTCTTCTGGGTACTGTGCGTAGCATAATGTGCTGACCAAGCAGGTAATTAATAGTAAAGATATTCTTCGCATTCTAGAAGGATGTAATGAATAATTCAATTAAAAGCCTTCTTAGGTAGGACGTTTTTAAAACAGAAACGTTTTTTTGCGGGAAATTTCGGATGTTTCTTTACTTCTGATCAAGGGTATGGATGATACTTTTACCTGGGAAGTAGGCTGGATGGAAGTGTAGCAAAAATGGCAGGATGCATGATGGCTATAATGCTTAAATTCTTTGCTTTAGAACTCTCTTTCTGCATCAGGTAAAGCAATTTATAGGCTCTTCCTTTTTTCACTTCACAAATAGAAAAGGCGCCACACATTTTGTGGAGGTGAGAGACAGGGGTTTTCTGCAGATTGGCTGTGGTGCCAACCTGCAGGAAATTGTCTGTCTCTCAGACTTTATTTAAGTCCCTGCTACCAGTGGTTATCATGCTTTTTCGGACGTTGCTGGACAGGGAGCAATATGTGCTTGTTCAGCAACGTCCAAATTTCATTTTATCTCAAAGCTTTAAGCCTTCGCATGAAGTTGCCTCTGTAACTAAAATTATTTCGTTTTTTTCAGTAGTTTGATCTTCTCCAGGTTTCCTTTGCTGTTTTGAAGCGTGGAGGTATCATTTGAAGCAGTGGCTAGTTCTATAGCTTTCTCGAACTGCACTTCTGCCTGCTTAAGCTTGCCGTGTTTCATCAAAGCCTCTCCGTAGCTATCAAATGCATTGGCCGAGGAGGCGTAAGTCACAGTGTTATACTTGAAAATCAGCAGGGTTAATGGCATGTTGGTCGGGTTATTTAGCTGCTGGTAAGCAATAGTGTTAATGGTCGGCTCATCAAAACCCGAGGCTTTCAGCCCGTTGAACAAAACGGTCTCTGCTTTTTGCTCTTTTTTCTTTTTTAAGTAGGCTGTCGCCTGAACGAAGTTGCCATCCAAAGCCGTCATTTTTGCGACATGCTCCTGACGGACCTTCTCCTTGGCAGCCGCTTGCACCACTTGATTGATAGCATTAACTACCAGCTCAGGCTCTTCGCGGTGTATGTTGTGTCCGCTTGCAGCCGTTATAACATGAGCGCCGCTGGTAAACTGGCTAAAGAAATCGTTGTGTAGGTTGCGCCATACTTCCACGCCCTTCGGCTCGTGGAGAAACAATTCAGGGTTCTCTCTTTTTTGCACCGATGTTAGAACCACTACCGGCACCTGCGGCAGTTTACCGAAATCTGGCAAGGCGCCTTTCTCAAAGATCTTGTTGATTAGCTCGTTCTCCTGCTTAAATCTATCTGGTACAAAGCTGTTTTGCAATTCAATGTCTTTTAGCGCCTTGGCATGATCTGCCTTTTTTAGCTCCTGCATCATTCTTTCATGCGCCGGATCAACAAAGACTAAACCTTTCACCTGGCCCGGATGCTGCGCCGCATACCCACGGATGATAAAGGCACCATACGAATGGCCGACAAGAATAAAGGGAGGTTGCAGCTTTGCCTGCTCGATCAGGGTGCTCAAATCCTTTATCGCTGCCTCCAGGGTTTGCGGCTCCGGGTTTGGTTCGGACTTGCCCGTTCCCGCTCTCGAGTATAGCATCACCTGATTTGTATTCGCTATTTCTGAAGCCACGTTGCCCCATACTTTATAATTCGAGCCGAAGCCTGACTCAAAAATCACAGTATAGTCGCCTGTGCCTGCCTGTATCATCTCAAGCGAATGATTTCCGACACTTACCATTTTAGTTTGCTGCGCTCTAGCTAGAGCTATGTTTCCGATACAAAGCAACAGCAGCAGGATTCTTTTGATTGTCATAGTTTTTGTTTTTTTAGCTAAGATAAATTGCAATCAGGCATGAGGTTGAACGATAATAGCGTGATTACATTGGATAGATGCTATATAAGCGATCTGGGTTGCCTGCCAGTGTTTATTTTTTTACAGCACGGCAGCATGGAGGATGTGGCATACAAGAGGGAATGTTAGGCACCTTCGATGCGCGCAATTTAACAACGTGAAATTGATTTCTATTATGAGAGACTAAAACTGCACCTGTGGTTAAATGAATGCCATTATCTGGCCTACTGTAGTGGTACGGTAAAGTTATTCTTAAATACCTGAGCGTTTAGAGGTGTAGTGCTAACTTTCTATTTAAGATGAATTTGGGGTGGTAAAGAAAATTGACGTCGAGGCCAAAGGGGATAAATTGTCGAACAAAAAAAGGCCTCCAGTATTAACTGGAGGCCTCCTGGTAGCCCGTAGGGGAATCGAACCCCTGTTACTAGAATGAAAATCTAGCGTCCTAACCCCTAGACGAACGGGCCGTTCTGTCTGATTGTGG
>NZ_JBHTLD010000155.1:0-12428 GCF_042678745.1 Pontibacter rugosus
TTTTCATCTAATCAAAGAACAAACGCCCATTCATACTACCTACATTAGTTTGTTACACCACTTTAAGGTTTTAAAGAAACTCTACTCAAGGCCCAAGTATAAGCTTAATCTTATTAGCTTTGTATAGACTAATCAAAACATACATATTTTAACCTATGAAGAAAGTTGCAGTTATTGGTTCTGGAACCATGGGCAATGGAATAGCACACGTTTTTGCACAAAATGGCTTTCCTGTTGCGCTAATTGACATCTCAGAAGAAGCTTTGCAAAAAGCTGTAGGCACGATTACTAAAAATCTGGATCGTATCATTTCTAAAGGCAACCTGACAGAAGAGCAAAAGCATGAAACGCTGTCGAATATCACAACCTTTACTTCGATGGAAGAAGGTGTGAAAGATGTGGATTTGGTAGTAGAAGCAGCCACAGAGAATGTAGACCTTAAACTGAAAATATTCCGCGATTTAGAGAGCTTTACCAAACCGGAAGCTATACTTGCTTCCAACACCTCTTCTATCTCTATCACTAAAATTGCCTCTGTTACCAATCGCCCTGACAAAGTGATTGGCATGCACTTTATGAACCCGGTGCCGGTAATGAAGCTGGTGGAAGTTATCCGTGGCTACTCTACTTCTGACGAAGTAACGACACAGGTAATCGAGCTGTCTAAAAAATTAGGAAAGGTACCGGCAGAGGCAAACGATTATCCGGGCTTTGTAGCAAACCGCATCCTGATGCCGATGATCAATGAGGCTATCTATTCTCTGTTTGAGGGAGTGGCTGGTGTAGAGGAAATAGATACGATCATGAAGCTTGGCATGGCACACCCAATGGGTCCGTTGCAGCTGGCCGACTTTATTGGTCTGGATGTTTGCCTCTCTATCCTGAATGTGCTGCATGATGGCTTCGGCAATCCGAAGTATGCTCCGTGCCCATTGCTGGTGAATATGGTGCAGGCAGGCCACAAAGGAATTAAGTCAGGACAGGGATTCTACTCCTGGACCCACGGCACAAAAGAGTTGGTTGTTGCTGATCGTTTTAAAAAGTAGTTGTATGGATAAGGATTTTAGGATTAGAGAAAATATCAAGGATTAGGACTAGATAATAAATTGTTTCTTAGCCATTCTTATATTCCCGTTCAATAATCTTGTTCATCCAAAGAATCCTGATTCAAAGAAAAGAAAAAGGGCCTCTGCTAGTCAGTAGCAGAGGCCCTTTTTCTTTATCTTAATGACTCTACCAGCCTTTGTTAAACAGCAACTGCGTGATCACGCAATACATCGTTAAGCGATGTCTTCAAATCTGTGCTTTCTTTGCGCTGACCAATGATCAGGGCGCATGGAACCTGGAATTCTCCTGCCGGGAATTTCTTAGTATAAGAACCAGGAATAACCACTGAGCGAGGCGGCACATATCCTTTGTATATTTTCTCTTCGCTGCTGGTCACATCAAATATCTTCGAGCTACCAGTAATCGTTACACCAGCGCCAATCACAGCTTCCTTACCGATACGGCAACCTTCTACCAGAATGCTTCTTGATCCGATAAAGGCACCGTCTTCCACAATAACCGGAGCAGCTTGTAATGGCTCCAGTACACCACCTAGTCCAACGCCACCGCTCAGGTGAACGTTTTTACCTACCTGTGCGCAGCTACCCACTGTTGCCCAGGTATCTACCATAGTCCCGGAGTCAACGTAAGCGCCAATGTTTACATAAGAAGGCATCATTACCACACCGCTCGCTAAGAAAGCACCGTAGCGCGCCACTGCATGAGGAACTACGCGCACGCCAAGGTCAGCATAGTTCTTTTTTAGCTCCATTTTATCATGGAATTCAAAAGGGCCCACCTCAATGGTTTTCATTTGCTGAATCGGGAAGTATAAAAGCACCGCTTTCTTTACCCACTCGTTTACCTGCCACTCGTCGCCATTAGGCTCTGCCACGCGCAAACGCCCCTTGTCCAGCTCCTCCATTACAGAACGGATTGCCTCAATCGTATTATTTTCTTTCAGCAGTTCGCGGTTCTCCCAAGCCTGCTCTATTAGTTGCTTTAGTTGCATCTCAAAATATGGTTTGTTCAGATTATTCCACAAAAGTAAGTATTTTTGATGGATGTCTGAAAAGAGAATCCTGCTTGCCGCTGTACTTAAGCCTGTTAATGACACCAGAATGTATGAAAAACTGGGGCTTTCACTTAGCAAGCTACAGGATACTCAAATACACATTGTAGGTTTCCAAGCTCCCCTTCCCGCCACAGCGCCTGCAAATTTGCACTTTCACCCGCTGTTCTGTTTTAAAAGATTAAGTATAGAACGTTTGAAAGCGCAGCGTCTATATGTGGATCACTTATATAAACTTAAACCAGACCTGATTATAGTCTGTACACATGAGCTGCTGCTGCCCAGTCTGCGCTACTGTAAAGCCTCAGGTGCCAAACTGGTGTACGATGTGCAGGAGAACTACCGATTAAATTTAACTTCCCAAAAAAACTACCCTTTACTGGTGCGGCAGTTCCTGGCAAGGGGAGTAAGCAGGGCAGAAAAAATTGCCGCACCGGAGGTAGCCCATATCCTGTTGGCGGAGCGAAGCTATGCTGAAGAACTTACATTTTTGCAAGGCCGAAGCTATACCTTCATTGAGAACAAGTATAAGCCCGGCGAAACTTATACCTTGCCAGCCACACCGGTAAAAGTACCACAGGAGCCACTTCGTTTACTGTACTCAGGTACCATTGCTACCATGTATGGTGTTTTTGAGGCAGTGGCACTGGCGGCTAAATTGTATGCACTGGACCAGACGGTTACTCTCACCATTATTGGCTATAGTTCCAGGCAGGATACCCTGCAGCAGTTAAAACAGGTGATACACAACAAGCCTTATATAAAGCTGATCGGCGGTGATGCGCTGGTGCCGCACCAGCAAATTTTAGAGGAAATCGATAAAAGCAACATTGGTCTGCTCCCCTACCAGCCACACCCGAGTACCTTTCGTTGTATCCCCACCAAACTGTATGAATACATGGCTCACGGGCTACCCGTGCTGATACAGCAGAACCCGCTTTGGGCAAGTATAACGGAGGCTAACACGGCAGGCATCTCCATTGATTTTCAGGACCCGCAGCCGCTTGAACTGCTGACACGTATACGGCAGCAGCATTTTTATACTTCAGGCTTGCCAGACGATATTTTCTGGAAAAGCGAAGAACATAAAATTCTCCCAATTATTTTTGACCTTTTATATAAATAAAGCCTTTGGCTAAAATTTATTTTTAGCCATGTCTAAATCAATTAAAATATTATATTTGTCACCTAAACTAATGTATAGTATGCGTAATTCTAAAATTGCAGGTATTGGCCATTACGTGCCTGATAACGTGGTAACGAATAAAGACCTGGAGAAACTGATGGATACATCAGATGAGTGGATCAGGGAGCGGACGGGCATTGTGGAAAGACGCTATTTTACAGAAGGCGTGGATACAACTGCAAACATGGGTGCGGAAGCTTCTCGCAGAGCTTTGCAAATGGCTGGACTGGAAGCGAAGGATGTGGACATGATCATTTTTGCGACGCTTAGCCCTGATTATGTATTTCCGGGATCTGGTGTGCTGATGCAGCGTGAACTAGGCTTAAAGGAAATTCCTGCTCTTGATGTGCGTAACCAATGCTCTGGTTTTATCTATGCCCTTTCGGTAGGTGATCAGTTCATCAAAACTGGCATGTATAACAACATCTTAGTAGTAGGTTCTGAAATACATTCTACCGGTTTGGAATTTAATGACCGCGGCCGTGGTGTTTCTGTGATCTTTGGAGATGGCGCAGGAGCGGTATTGTTGACCCCTTCAGAAAGCAATGACAAAGGCATCCTGTCCACGCACCTGCACGCTGACGGTGAGTTAGCCGAAGAGTTGGCCGTAACTGCCCCAAACAGCAATAAAAAAGACCGACTGACGCACGAAATGATCGACGACGGTTCTGTTTACCCTTATATGAACGGAAACCTGGTATTTAAGCATGCCGTAACGCGCTTTCCGGAAGTAATCGAAGAAGCCTTAAACAAAAACGGATATAAACCTACAGACATTGACCTGTTGGTGCCGCACCAGGCTAACCTGCGCATCACCTCTTACATACAGCAGAAGATGGGATTGCCAGCTGAAAAAGTTATGAGCAACATACACAAGTATGGCAACACTACTGCCGCCTCTGTGCCAATTGCGCTGAGCGAGGCTTATCAGGAAGGCCGCATCAAGGAAGGCGACCTTGTTTGCCTAGCTGCCTTCGGTAGTGGCTTTACCTGGGCTTCCGCACTTATCCGTTGGTAGATTTGAATTTTGAATAACTGAATAACTGAATTTTGAATGAGTGGTTGAGTGAATGTGAGAATCCTCTTCTGATTCTGTCATTTCATCGAAACGAGAGACTTTGTAGCGTGTCGAAAAAGCAGTTTGAGGTCGCCCACAAGATCATTTCAGGTTGACAAAAGGAAAGTGGAAAGGCAGCAAGTACAAATTCAATCATTCAAAATTCAGTTATTCATAATTACACTATTCACTCATTCAAAATTCAAATGAGCCATAGCTACACCGAAGAGAACTATATCAAAGCCATTTACAAGCTTTCGGCTAATGGCACGCAGGAGGTGAATACTAATGCCATTGCCGAGGTGCTGGAAACCAAGGCTGCCTCTGTAACAGACATGCTCCGCAAGCTGAGTGCCAAAGACATTGTAAACTACGTCAAGTATAAAGGTGTGTCTTTAACTTCGGAAGGTGAGCGTGTGGCCTTGCAGATTATTCGAAAGCACCGGCTTTGGGAGACGTTCCTGGTAGAGAAGCTGAAGTTTAACTGGGACGAAGTGCATGAGGTAGCCGAAGAACTGGAGCACATCTCTTCTACCCTGCTCACGCGACGGCTCGATGAATTTCTGGGATATCCAACCTATGATCCGCACGGTGATCCTATTCCATCTGAAACCGGGGAAATAAAACTTAAAAAGCAGCAACTGCTGGCTGAGCTGCAGGTTGGCGACGAAGGCAAAGTAGTCGGCGTGAATGATTCGCAGCCGCTCTTTCTGCAGTACCTCGATAAGCTAGGCATCGGCCTTGGCTCGCATATCTCTATCACTGATAAAATACCTTACGATAACTCCCTTGAGATTTTGCTGAACGGGAAAAAGCAGCTGCTCCTGTCCAGTGAAGCAACCCGTAATATTTTCTTATCTGCTTAAAGCTTACCAAGTATAGCCAATCTACCTAAATCATCTCTTTGATGCTACAGCAGGAAACCACCATGGGTAAATCTTTGGAAGAAGTACACTCTTCCGTGGATACCACCAAGCAGACAAGCTTCTGGCGTAGACTCTTTTCTTTCCTGGGCCCAGCGTATTTGGTGAGTGTGGGCTATATGGACCCCGGCAACTGGGCAACTGATATAGCCGGAGGCAGCCAGTTTGGCTACAAGCTGGTGTGGGTGCTGCTGATGTCAAACCTGATGGCGATTCTGCTGCAAAGCCTGAGCGCACGCCTGGGTGTCGTGCGTGGGCTGGACCTGGCACAGGCATCACGCGAAACGTATCCGCCATTCATCAATGTGCCGCTGTACTTTCTGGCTGAAATAGCCATAGCTGCCTGCGATCTGGCTGAAGTGCTGGGTATGGCCATTGGTCTGCAGTTGCTGTTTGGCATGCCCTTGTTGTGGGGCGTAAGCCTGACGGTGCTTGATACGTTTCTGCTGCTATTCCTGATAAACAAAGGCATGCGTAAAATGGAGGCTTTTGTGCTGGCACTCGTGATGATTATTGGAGGTGCTTTTGTGATAGAAATGTTCTTTGCCAAGCCTGATGTAAGCGAACTGGTGACAGGTTTTATACCTTCTATTCCAAATAACGAGGCGCTATACATTGCCATAGGTATCATTGGCGCTACAGTGATGCCCCACAACCTGTACCTCCACTCTTCTTTAGTGCAGTCACGCAAAATAGACCGCACACCGCAAGGTATCTGGCGCGCCATCAAGTATAACTTTGTAGATTCTGCCGTGGCACTTAACCTGGCGCTTTTTGTAAACGCTGCCATACTTATACTTGCCGCTGCGGCCTTTTATGAAAACGGCATTCATACGGTGACAGAAATACAGGATGCACATAAGTTCCTGGCGCCGCTGCTGGGCAGTAAATGGGCTCCTATACTTTTTGCAGTAGCACTTATTGCAGCCGGCCAAAGCTCCACCCTCACCGGCACGCTGGCGGGGCAGATTGTGATGGAAGGCTACCTGAACCTGCGCATACAGCCCTGGCTCCGCCGTATGATCACACGCTTGTTGGCTGTGGGTCCAGCCCTTTTTGTGATCATTTACTTTGGAGAAGATCAGACAGGCGAGCTACTGGTACTAAGCCAGGTGATTCTGAGTTTACAGCTGGGATTTGCCGTGATCCCTTTGATCCACTTTGTCAGCAACAAAAAGAAGATGGGTGAATTTGCCATTGGCACCTGGCTAAAAGTAGCCGCCTGGCTCATTGCCACCACCATCGTAGTGCTGAATGCGAAACTTGTGTTTGATCAGATTTTGGAGTGGTTTAGCCTGGCAGAGAACCCGGTGTGGCTATGGCTGACGGTAGTGCCCTTAACCGTAGCTTGTGCCGCCTTGCTATTTTACATAACATTTCAACCGCTGCTAACTAAAACCGTTAAGGATTTGAAACCAGCACGGCATCACCAACCTGTGAAGTATGAGCCGGAAACAAAACTCCGCTACAAGCGGGTAGCTATCACCCTCGACTTCTCTGACGTAGACCAGAACGTGCTGGACAGTGCTATTGCCATTGGTGGCACAGGGGCCGAATACATGCTTATTCACATCGTAGAAACTGCCGGAGCCCTGGTTATGGGACAGGAGATACACGATATGGAAACCACGGCTGATTGGGATAACCTGAAACGCTATGCAGAAGACCTCAGAAGCCAGGGCTATACTGTACGGGTGCAGCTAGGCTTCGGTAGTCCTAAACAGCGCATCCCGAAAATAGTCCATAACTTTGATGCAGATTTACTGGTTATGGGTTCTCACGGACATAAGATGGTGAAAGACCTGATTCTGGGTACGACCATAGATGCAGTCCGTCACGCGGTTAACATTCCGATGTTGATCGTTTAAAGCTTCCGAGCCTGAACTATACGCAATGGCTGCCTTGTTTCAAGATTGATATTGAAGAACTAACATGAGAAGAACATCATCTGCCATTCTGGCTATACTTTGTTTCCCTATACTTATGGGTAGCTGCAACAAAAGCGCTTCGCCTGCAGCATCGGCGACTGCCGACTCGCCTGCCTTGGATGCCAGTGTAAGTGCTGCTACACCAGAAAGTGTACAAGCTACTGCAAGTGAAGCATCTAACCCAAAGGTGAAATGGCTGACAATAGAGCAGGCAGCAGAGCGAATGAAAAAAGAGCCGCGCAAAGTTTTCATTGATGTATACACTGACTGGTGCGGCTGGTGCAAAAAAATGGACAAAGACACGTTCTCCGATCCGAAAGTAGCAGCCCTCATCAACAAGCACTTTTATGCTGTGAAGCTGGATGCAGAAGGCAAAACCCCTATTACGCTGGATGGGCACACCTATACCTTTAAGCCAGCGTATAAATCACATGAGTTAGCCGTGGCCCTACTGCAGGGGCAAATGAGCTACCCCACCACCGTATACCTGGATGAGAAGATGAACATGATCACCCCGGTTCCCGGTTATATGAATGCGAAAAGCTTTTCGCAAGTGCTTCGCTACATCGGCGAAGAGCATCACAAGAACATGACATGGCAGGAGTTTGAGAAAATGGCGAAGTAAAAAAGTTAATGGCTGAGGCATCAGGTAATCAACAACCCGTAAAACCAATCAGTAGTGGCCGCTATTTTTTCATAAATTTGCCTCACGCATAATTTATACTTGATTTGATTCATACTAACTTCTCCAACGATACGATAGTAGCCGTAGCTACTGCCCCTGGTGTGGGAGCCATAGCCGTTATCAGGCTTTCTGGTCCCGAAGCTATTAGCATTACGAACAGTGTGTTCAGGGGGAAAGATTTAGCAAAGCAAGCGAGCCATACCATTCATTTCGGCACAGTTCGGGATGAGGACAAGGTACTGGACGAAGTGCTGGTGTCGCTGTTTATAGCACCTCACTCCTACACCAAAGAAAACGTGGTAGAGATTTCCTGCCACGGCTCCGATTATATTGTGCAGCAAATTGTGCAGCTGCTACTAAAGCGCGGCACACGCCTGGCCAACGCTGGTGAGTTTACCAAACGTGCCTTCTTGAACGGGCAATTCGACCTGGCCCAGGCTGAGGCCGTAGCCGACCTTATTTCCTCCGACTCAGCCCTTTCCCATGAAGTGGCGATGAAGCAGATGCGTGGTGGCTTTTCGCAGGAGATTAAGCGACTGCGGGCTGAGCTGGTTCATTTTGCTTCTATGATTGAGCTGGAGCTGGACTTTGGCGAAGAAGACGTGGAGTTTGCCGACCGTGACCAGCTGCGCACGCTCATCAGCAATATCCAACATATCATCCGGGAGTTGTTGAAGTCGTTTGAGTTGGGCAACGTGATCAAGAACGGCGTACCAACCGTGATCGTGGGTAATCCTAATGCCGGAAAATCTACGCTGCTCAATAAGCTGCTGAACGAGGAAAAGGCGATTGTGTCAGACGTGCCCGGTACTACCCGTGACTTTATCGAAGACGAAATTAATATTGAAGGCATCACCTTCCGTTTTATAGATACAGCCGGTTTAAGAGAGACAACCGACAAGGTAGAGGCTATTGGCGTAGAGCGCACCATGCAGAAGCTAAGCCAGTCTTCGCTGATCATTTATCTGTTTGATATTACAGAAGTAACGGCTGCCCAGGTGCAGGCTGAGCTGGATAGGCTAAACCCGAAGAAGCTGCCTTTAGTAGCCGTTGCAAATAAAATAGATCGTGCCCCAGCCAATAAAGTCGCTGCTTTCGAAAGTATAGAAGGACTTGTAACAATTTCCGCTGCTGAAGGTGCCAATCTGGATGAGCTGAAGCAGGCACTTGTAGAAAAGGTGAACCTGGGCAAGCTCAATACCCAGAGCCAGACCATTGTAACCAACCTGCGCCACGTCGACAGCCTGAACAAAACCTACGCCGCACTAGATGATGTACTCCACGGCCTCGCCCTCGGCATCAGCAATGATTTGGTAGCCGCTGATATTCGCCGTGCCTTGTATTCCCTTGGTGAGATCACAGGTGAGATCACAACGGATGATCTGCTGGAGAACATTTTTACGAAATTCTGCATCGGTAAGTAATCTGCATCAGGATTTTCAGGAGGTGAAAGAATGGGCAGGATTACGTTTTGCTGCCCCTGGCGAATAGAAGGCATTTATTTAAAGCTGTAATGCTTGAATATACTACCCAGACGCTCGCAGGAGCTGCGCACGCTGCGAGGTCTTCGTGTTGCCGCCTGTCTTTAAAGACCTCGCGGTGTCCGAAGGTTCCGCGAGCGTCTGGTGCTGACGAATGTAGCCCCACACCTGACTTATTATATTGAGCCATGCAGAAGAGATTTTGCCATGCATCCCCCTTCTCAAGCATTTAAAAAAAATCTATACTTGCACTGCTAAATACAATTCTATTTTCTGTACCTTGAAGGCTACTTAAGTTTGGAGTACAAGTATAAATGGCCACTAAACAAACACCCTCCGCTAAAGCTAAAGCGGATATAGATTTTGAAAACGAACTCTGGAATGCCGCCAACGAACTTCGCGGCGCAGTAGCCGAGAACCAGTACAAAGACTACGTGCTCTCGCTGTTGTTTCTGAAGCACCTCTCCGAGCGTTTTGAGATACGCAAACAGGAGCTGCAGCAAATGCTTTTTGAAGACCCTGTAGAGACGCAATATTTTGCGTCTATGTCTCCGGAAGAACAGCAGCAGCAACTGGCTAAGGTGCTGGAAGACGAGCTGGAGTACCAGGTAAAGAACGTATACCGTTTGCCCAAGGAAGCAACCTGGGAATACCTGCGCGAGAACGCCGAGCAGGGCGACATCAAAATAAAAGTGGACCAGGCCTTTGTGCTGATCGACGAGATCCTGAGCAAGCGCAACCCCGACTACAAAGGCGTGCTGGAGCCGATCTTCGTGAAAAGCCAGCTCTCCCCTACGCAGGTGGCCGAGCTCATCAACCTGTTCTCCAAAGAGAAGTTCTCCGAAATCAACAACCCCGAATTCGACATCTACGGCCGCGTGTATGAGTACTACATCGGCAAGTTTGCCATGGCCGAAGGCTCCGGTGCGGGGCAGTTCTTTACGCCGGGCTCGGTGGTGCGTTTGCTCGTGGAGATGCTGGAGCCGCTCAAGGGCCGCATCATGGACCCGGCCTGCGGCTCGGGTGGTATGTTTGTGCAGAGCCTCAAGTTTCTGCAGGCGCACGGCGGCGACAAAAACGACATCTCCATTTACGGGCAAGAGCGCTACGAAGGAACGCTGCGCCTCTGCAAAATGAACCTGCTGCTGCGCAACCTCTCCTTCGACGTGAAGCTGGGCGACTCGCTGCTGCAGGACCGCTTCCCCGACCTGAAGGTCGACTATGCCCTCATGAACCCGCCGTTCAACATCAGTAAAGTCACCACAGCTCTGCCCGATAACGACCCGTGCCTCTTCGGAACCAAAGATACTTTTACTACCTCCGGCAACGCCAAAACATGTGTAGCCGCATGATTAGGAAGCACCTGAGCGAACGAGGCACAGCAGGCGTAGTGATGGCCAACGGCGCCATGACCACCGGAAGCGCCGGCGAAAAGAACGTGCGCGAGCACATGATTAAAGACGGAATGCTAGACTACATTTTGCAGATGCCCGACAAGCTGTTCCTGACCACCGGCATACCGGCCTGTATCTTTATACAGAGCAAGAACCGCGACGGCCGCGACGGCGAACACCGCGAGCGCAAAAACGAGATTCTCTTTATTGATGCCCGCAAATTGGGTACCATGGCCAGCCGCCGCCTGCGCGTGTTCGAAGATGCCAACGTGGCCCGCATTGCCGACACCTACCATACCTGGCGCAACCTGGGCGGCAGCTACTCCGACACCGAAGGCTTCTGCAAGGCCGCTACTATAGGCGAAGTGGCCGCCAACAATTACGTGCTCTCGCCGGGCCGCTACGTGGGCTCCGAAGCCGAGGAAGACGACGGCGTTCCGTTTGAAGAAAAGATGAAGCTGCTGACCACCGAACTGGCCGCTCAGTTTGAAGAAAGCGCCCTGCTGGAGAAGCGGATTCGGGAGAATCTGGAGGGGATTGGGTTTGGGTTGTAAGAATTAAAATTGTAGAAACACTTAATATACTAATATCGAAAACAGATGGAGTTAATCCCTTTTGCGGAAGCTATTCAAATAGCGAAGAAAGAAAACAAGAAAATTAATCTCCTATTAGGCAATGGATTTAGCATGGCATGGAGAAGTGATATATTTGGGTATGGTGCTTTATTTGATAAAGCAGATTTTAGTAAACTATCTCCTAATGCAAAAAGAGTTTTTGAGGCTTTGAATACAAAAGATTTTGAATCTGTAATGAAAGCTTTAAAAAGTACATCAGAAATCATCAAGCTCTATTCAGAGGATACAGGACTGTATGACATATTACTCAAGGACGCTGAAGGGCTAAAAGAAATCTTGGTAAAAGCAATTGCGGATAGCCACCCTGAACATCCTGGAGAAATTAGCACTGAAGCCTACCATTTTTGTAAAATGTTCTTAAGCAACTTTGATTCCATTTTTACATTAAATTATGACTTGCTTCTTTATTGGACTCTAATGCAGAATGAAATTGAACCAGCACTTAACCCTGATGATGGCTTTAGAAAATCTAAAACGGATCAAAATGCTCCGTATGTTACATGGGATATTAATGAAAGCTGGAGTCAAAAGATATTTTATTTACATGGTGCATTGCATGTAGTAGATGCAGGTCATGAAATTAGAAAGTTCACATGGAATAAAACTAATGTAAAATTAATTGACCAAATTCAGCAAACTCTTCAAAATGATGACTTTCCTCTTTTTGTATCAGAAGGTGAAAGTGCTCAAAAATTGAGTCGGATCAGACATAGCGATCTTCTCACAGATGGTTATAAACACTTTTCTGACTCTTTTTTACCCTTGTTTATATATGGACATTCTTTAGATGATAATGATGACCATATATTAAACCTTCTTACACACAACCGGATAAGCACACTTTTCATTAGTATCTATGGCAATCCAGAATCAGAAAATAACAAAAGAATAATTCAAAAGGCAGAGTTCATACAGGAACAAAGAGAGCTAATGAAAAGACATAAAACGCATCTCCCGCATTTGACCACATATTATTATGATGCTGAAAGCGCTCACGTGTGGGCTTGATATAAATTTAGC
>NZ_JBHTLD010000156.1:0-12428 GCF_042678745.1 Pontibacter rugosus
ATATCTTCCTTTGCATAAACAATTAAACATAAACAGCCATGATAGTTACTTTCTTCTCAATCCTCCTAAATCTTTTTGTAAGCACATCTGCAAGTTCAGAAGCTACAACATCAGCTAAAAGCCAAAATAGCTCTGATGTACAATCTATGAACATGTATGGAGGTAGCGGCACATGGGTTGGAAAAGTCGTAGAGGACGGAAACTAATTTTTTTCCTATCTTGCCCTTAAAAGCTTCTAGCTAAAAAGGCAATTCATGAGGAAAATTAGTCTGGCATTTATTTGCTGCATTCTATTTTTTACATTTTGTAGTCAGCCGGAGCGGGCGCCCGAGGAGGTGCGTGTACGACTGGAAATTGACCCTGATAATCTTAGCCCTGTGAGCTATAATAACGGGGCGGCTCTACAAATAATAAATCTACTGTTTCAGAGCTTGCTAAGCGCTGACCTGGGCACCGATGAGATAAAGCCATTTTTGGCTGCAGAGATGCCTGGTATTGTGCAGCAGGACTCCATAACTCTTTTCACCTATACCATTAGGGAAGAGGCAACATGGAGCAATGGCTCGCCTGTAACAGCCAGAGATGTAACGTTTACACTAAAGGTTTTAAAAGCTCCGTTGCTCAACAACGAGAGCATGAAGCCTCAGGTAGAGTTTATCAAAGACATCAGGGTTGATGAGCAAAACGACAGACAGTTTACGCTTGTTTGTGCTGGTTTTGCTCCGGAAATGGAACTGCTAACAGGTGATTATTTCATCCTGCCTGCATATCTTTATGATCCTGAGAATCTTTTGCTACACCTACGTGTGGCTGATTTAAGCACAGACCTTTCTGAGCTGGAAAACGACGAGAAGCTAAAAGCATTTGCAGTAAAATTTAACTCCCCCACTTTTGGGCGAGAACCAAAATTGCTGCAGGGTAGTGCCGGCTATACTTTAGAGAATTGGACTAACGGGCAATACCTGACACTAGTGCGTAAAAAAGACTGGTGGGGGAATACTACATCTAACACACAACATCTGACAGCCATTCCGGAGCGAATTAGTTTTCAGGTTATACCCGATATTACCACTTCTCTGCTGGCCTTAAAGAACCGGCAGCTGGATGTGCTCGAGAACATTCCTGCTGCCGAGTTTAACCAGTTAAAGCAGGATAAGAGCTTTCTGCAGGATTATGCCTTGCATGCCCCTGATGCATATGAGTTTATTTATGCTGGTTTAAACACGCGGCTTCCAAAGTTTTCAGATAAACGCACACGCCAGGCTATAGCTTATCTGCTGGATGCAGACAATTTAATAAAAGTATCGCAGCAGGGTTACGCCACTCCTACAGTTGGCCCTATTCCTCCTTCTGTAGATCAGTTTTACAACACAAGCCTTACGCCCTATCGTTTCAGCGCTAATAAAGCAACAGCTTTGTTGAAAAAGGCTGGTTGGCAGCAGGAACAAAACGGATGGTACAAGACTATCAATGGCCGCAAAGAGCAGCTTACGATAGAGGCGAACTACCGTGCAGGCAACACAAGCTACGAGAACGCAGCGATTGTTTTACAGCAGAATGCCGCAAAGCTGAACATTCCTGTAACCGTACAGTCTATGGAAAACAGCCTGCTGAGCGAGAAGCTGAAACAGCATGATTTTGACCTTTATTTTCGCTCACTCTCTGGTAACCCGTTTGTTTTCAACTTTAAGCCCCTCTTTCACAGCGCCTATGCAGTTTCAGGTGGCTTAAATTATACTGGCTTTGGAACACCGGAAAGTGATCAGATACTGGATCAGATAAATTCTACCGTGTCTTCTGAAGCAGAAAAAGCGAAGCTGCTAAAACGCTTACAGGAAATTTTGTATGAAGAGGCAGCATTCATCTCGCTGTATTATCAAAAAGACAGACTGGCTGTGCATCGTCGCTTCGGTAACTTGAAAGTTTCAGGACTCAAGCCTAACTACGATGTTAGCGCCTTCACGCTTAAAGAAGGAAAGTAATTAATGCTATTGCACCTGCTCAAAAAGCTTTTGGTAGCTTTGGTAGCCTTATTTGTTTTAGGCACCACGCTATTTTTATTAAGCAGGTTGTTACCCGGTTCCTTTGGCGAAGAGCGTATTCTGCAACGGGAAGCAAGCTACTATAGCACAAGCGATGAAAACAGCAGGCGTAAGGCTTATTTTCGGTTTCAGCAGAGGGCTGGCCTAGATAAACCCGTTTTTTACGTTAGCATCTCCCCTGCTGCTTTGCCCGATACTGTGCAGCAAATTGTTCCGGAGGCAAGACGCAGGCAATTAGAAGTCCTAACATTTCTGTATGGCAACTGGCCTGCTGTGTCGGCTTATGATGCACACGTAAATCAGTTATATGCGCAACTGGATCCAAAGGAAAAGCAAAAGCTAGGGCCGGAGCTACAAACCCTGCGCTCTAGCACAAATATTAAGGAACTGCGCCAGGCCTTAAACAAAACAACAAAAGCAATCGGGTCTTCTGCAAGCAAACCTATAGCTGCCATTGAACAGCAGCTACAAACACTGGAAAACAACGCCTCTACTAGCTTTCTGGTGCCACAGTTGCAATGGCACGGCACGAACAACCAATACCACCAGTGGCTTGCAGACATCTTAAAAGGAGAGTTTGGCAGCTCCTATCGTACAGGGCGGCCAGTACTGGAAATGATATGGGAGGCCATCGGCAACACGTTTTGGTTGCTGTTGTGCAGCATGGCTATTACCATCGTTCTGGGTTTAGAATTAAGTATACAAATGGTAAAAGGGCGTATGCATTGGCTGCGCAGACTTACGCTGCCATCCTTGTTTATACTTGATAGTATCCCGCTGTTTGTGCTAGCTTTGCTATTGCTGGTGCTCTTCGCAAACCCAGATTTTTTACAGCTTTTTCCAATGTATGGCATGGGCTATTACATGCCTCAGACGCTAACGATTTGGCAGCAGCTAACACAATGGTTTCAGTTTATGGCACTGCCCATGATTTGCCTGATTCTTGTAAATTTACCTTATATCGCAAATCAAATTTATACTTCATTGCAGGCCACGTTAGGGTCAGATTATATTCGAACGGCTAAAGCGAAAGGATTGCCTGAGCACCGCATTATTCGTAGCCACGCCTTCCGTAATTCACTTATCCCCTTAATTACTATCGTATCTGACTTTTTACCCGCACTAGTAGATGGCGCCTTTATCATCGAAACAGTTTTTGCCATTCCTGGTATTGGCCGTTTGCTGGTTGAGTCAGTAGTGGCACGCGATTACCCTGTTTTACTGGCAGTTGTGCTTATCATATTGACCGTGCGCATGTTTGCCTATGCTTTGGCCGATATAGGATATGCCTGGGCTGATCCACGTGTTAAAGAGCAAGCAGCATGAGGCAGTTGTGGCATCACCTCATACAGCTATGGCAAAGTAACCGGATCTTTAAACTAGCCGCTGCTTACTTACTGCTGCTGTTTATACTTGTTTTGCTGCTGCCATGGCTGCCCTTGCCTTATGCCCCCAACTACCTTGATTTTAGTAATAGCTACATACCTCCTTTTACGCCAAAGTCTATCCAAACAAGTCACTTTTTAGGAACAGACGGGTTGGGACGGGACATACTTTCCAATGTGTTGTATGGCGCCCGATCCGCTTTCTTTATTAGTATACCTGTAATGACCATAGCCACAATTCTTGGCACAGGCATAGGTATAAGTGCAGGTTACTTTGGAGATAAAGCCTTGCAGTTGTACCGGTATCAGCTGCTTCTGCTGGTGTGTTTGATTAGCATTCTTATGTACTATGGAGTTTACATTCCTATTCAAATCGCCCAATACAGCTTACCTTATACTTATACTATAAATTCGCTGGCTGTTCTGGTGGTCTTGATTATAGCTATCGGCATACTTGCCATTTGCTTAGCGAGGTATAGCTACTGGAAAAAAAGCATTCCCCTACCCTTCAACTGGATGGTGGTGCGGCTAATGGAGGCACTCAATACTATTCCACGTTTTGTGCTGATACTGGTACTGGCCTCTTTTATGCCACCCTCTGTGTTGTTGCTTTCCTTGCTGCTTATTTTTACTGTCTGGACCTCATCAGCACGCCTTGCACGCGCTGAAATGTTATGCATAAAACAGCTGCCCTACTTTGAAGCAGCCCGAAGTATAGGTATCGCTCCACATCGTCTCATCTGGCGGCATGCACTACCTAATTTACTCGGCCCCGTTTTGGTTGTCTTTACATTTGGTGTTGGTAGCTTACTAGCCCTTGAGTCTACGCTCTCGTTTCTGAACATAGGCTTACCAACTACCTTTGTCAGCTGGGGGCGTACCATCTCCAACATCCGTTCAAATAGTTCTGCATGGTGGCTTGTAGCCTTACCAGGAGGTTTATTAACAACGACAGTTTTGGCTATTTATACCTGCAGCCACTATTTCACAAAAATAATTAGGTCAAAAATTAACTGATTAAATGTTACTTTGACGGCTAAAGTTACTTAATGATGCTCATGCTATATTTTACAAAACAGCATTTTATCTGTTTTTTAGCCATATATCACACCTACACAGGCATATTATCAATGTTACTTTTCTGAATTTATATTCCTGTTTATTCGATGGTGGTAGTGCTATACTTGTAACGTGTTAGAACCCAAACCCCCCATCGTCACATGAATTCGAACATCTACTCTTCAACTATAGCGTTGGTAGAGACCTGCTTAGGAATGGTAGGTTTACCTGCTGTGGTATATAACAATGTACCTCCATCAGAAGATGAACCAGCTGGCTATGCTACAATCGATGGCAATATGATCTCTCATCATGTTGGATCTGATGCTGTAAGTAATGGAGCAGGTATATTTATTGGAGATTACTTTGTAGGTATTACTGATAATTATGAATCCGCCAGTAACTCCCTCTCAGATAAACCTCTTTCAATTGTTTGACTATAGAGTCCCCCTTTAACATTAGTAAAATAGATTTTGTTGGTTGTTTGTGTTTAGATTAGGCAAAGCCCTGTAGTCCCCCCTGCAGGGCTTTCGCTCTTTCTTTAGTCTTCAAATAACCACTCTAATGCTTCTTCACGGCTATAAAAGGTTTCCATTTCCAGCTCTACCTGTAGCTGCGAGTGCACATGGTGCATTAGGTTGCTCAGTATGATTTGTGTAAATAAGTCAGAACCTATAACGCGGGCAATCTTTATGAGGCTCAACTTAGTTATTTGCGGAAAAATCACTTCTTTCAACCATCCCTGGTCTTCGGCTTTGAAGGGCCCTAACTTTCTGGCATCTATAAGCAGATGAGCAGACCCTTGCTGTTGAACTATTTCCAGCACTTTATTAGAGCCGATCCTGAATTCGTCCGTCTCAAGCCGCTGGTGCCAGATAATTTCAACCATACTTAGTGCTTCACTATAGCGAATTGAGTAATAACTATTATTAACAAAAAACATACATTATCTATTTCCTCCTGGCAATTGCATAGGCTACTGATACGCAAAATCATCGAAAAGTTTGGCAAACCACAACTAAAGCGACACAGTATTTCTTGGCTTCCATCCAGGGCATCGGCTCGATAGTAAATAATGCTTCCATCCAGGGCATCGGCTCGATAGTATATAATAGCATGTTTAAAATTCATCTTTTGCGCTGCAAAAACATGTAACTGAACCCGGTCTCACGCTTCTTTCGCTCCATAACACTGTTATGAAGCCCTACAATCACTTGCCAGAACCTTTCCTATTCAGCTTTGGCTTTTAAAACGGAATTTAAACAAGCTCAAAACAGAAAACACGCCAGCAAATACTGCTGGCGTGTTTTCTGTTTGATGTCCGAATTTTTATACTTCTGAAGGTATGAAATAAGGTGTATAGCTATCCATAACCTGCCCATAGGCAGCTGCAAACTACCACCAAAATAGAGGGCCAACCTTAGCACCCAAAAAGGTATGGCCACTCCCTGCTTTAAGACAAACCAACAACACAACCTGTGTTGCACTCTATGAGAAATGTTTGTTCTGATTATCTATACGGATACTACTGGCTCCTAATCATCAAATGAGTTTACTTTAAGCCCTTATCACCTGCATTTACAGTATACCCGCAGAAGCCTCCGTATTTATACTTCAAATCCCAAAGTTAATATCCACATTTTGCCTGTCACGCGGCAGTGCAGGTTAGGCAGCTGCAGCAAAGCAGCTAAATGATCTGGTGATTTTAAATAGCTAGCCCAACTTCCCTAGTTTATCTTCCTCAGACAATGCTGCTTTTGCAAGTAACTCGCGTAATCTTTCTATGTGCACTTTCATTTCCTCTGCGCGCTCTTCCTGAGCGCTTGCCCAGCGCCTGTTTCCTTTATCAGTTTCGTTTTGCGACATGTGTAGCAGAATATTTCGTCGCTCCTCTAAGGTGCGCATTGCTACCCAAAGCGTCTCTTCCAGGGAGTTTGACATGCTGTGTAACAGGGAGTCGTGGGAGAAAGCATGGCCTGTGTGGCACCTGAAGCGCTTCACTGTTCCTTGCTGCGATAATTCCCATAAACCGCCACCGCATTCCGGGCAAGTATACGATGTGTGGTTCCCGATCTTCTGTAGTTCTTCTATACTGCTCATAACACTGTTGCTCATAACACGTTCTGTAATCTGCGCTTCCTGCCATATATCTGTCGGCACCGTTACAGACCTACTCATATCTCTGTGGGCAAGTTCAATAAGCACATTTGCCATTTCATCTAAGTTCACCACATAATCTACATTTACCTTCCGAAGTACATTTTGCGGCAAGGCCGGAAATTCAGCGTCATCCGGGCTTTGCACGACAGTAGCTCCCCCACTCCTTCTGATGGCTTCCACGCCAACTAAGCCGTCGCTCATAAAGCCTGTTAGTATCACGCCTGTTGCCCCTGCACCAAAGTAAGCTGCGGCAGAACGGAACAACGGATCAATGGCGGGCCTGAACTGGTTTTCCCGTGGGCCTCGCACCACCAGCATCTCCTCTTCGGTTAAAAGTAGATGGCGGTCTGCCGGGGCCATGTATACCGTACCGGCTGTAATCTTCGCTTTGTGCTCTGCTACTTTGCAGCAGAGCTTTGTGTTATCCCCCATACGCTTTACCAGGAAAGACGCAGAAGAATCGCTGCTTAAGTGTTGTACAATAAAGATGGCTGCCGGTAAATCTGCCGGAAGTTTGGAAAGCAGTGTTACCAGTGCTTGCATGCCTCCTGCCGAGGTTCCAATAACTATAACTTTAAGGCTATTGCCCATGTGGATCGTTTTAAATGTTTATTTAATCTGATGCTGTCAGTAGCTAGTCAGGATTGTTTACGCACACCTATGCCCATAGTTAAATTTTAGGTAAAATCTGCTACAAATCGCTCTCGCGGCGGTATTTTAAACGTAGCTACGTATAAATACCTGTTCTAATGCAGAAGCAGGTTAACCTGCAGTCTCTAAATTTTAGTCATTAAAAAGTAGTAAATTCGCAATACCGTAAAGAAGTAGTTATACTCCCGTAGCAGGATTTGTGCATGGCAGAAACAGACAATCAGCATGAAGACCAAAAGCCAGGCTCAGTTGCCCGGAGAAAGGCCGAACAAGATATGTTCGTAATAGGAATAGGAGCATCTGCCGGAGGCCTGCAAGCACTGGAGACTTTGTTCAGTGGTATGCCACAGGATAGTGTGGCATACGTTATTGTGCAGCACATTTCTTCGGAATACCGCAGCATGTTGTCAGAGTTGTTGGCGCAGTACTCTACTTTAAAGGTACAGGAAGCAGAACACAACATGCTTGTGGAGGCTAATAAAGTGTATGTGATCCCTAACAACAAGGCAATCACTATCCAAAACAACCACCTGAAACTGGCTGATAAGACGAATGTTGTCCGTTCCAGAACAATAGATACCTTTTTCGCCTCTTTAGCCGCTGACAAAAAAAAGCATGCCATTGGTATTATACTTTCTGGAACAGGCACAGACGGAACACTTGGCGTAGAAGCTATCAAAAAAGCAGGAGGCATGGTATTAGTGCAGGACCCAGCCTCTGCCCGATTTGATAGTATGCCGCGCAGTGCTATCAACTCCGGTCATGCCGACTACGTGCTCCCCCCAGAGCTGATGCCCAACGAGATTTTCAACCACGTAAAGGTAGACCCGATCACGAACCATGTGGTAGACCTGGTAAACAGCGAAACAGAAGCATCCTTCTTTCAGATTCTGGATATGGTGCATGAGCGCACGGGCATTGACTTCAGCAACTATAAGCGGCCAACCATTATCCGGCGCATTGGCAGGCGGATGGCCATTGTAGATATGACCACGCTGATCGACTACCTGGACTACCTGAACATAAACCCAGATGAGGTGGAAACACTCAGCAAAGAATTCCTGATAGGAGTTACAAAATTTTTTCGGGACGAGGAGGCTTACCAAGTTCTGGCAGATAAGGTGATTCCAAACCTGGTTGACAGCAAAAAAAACAATGAACAACTACGTATTTGGGTAGCAGGCTGCTCTACAGGCGAAGAAGCTTACTCTATTGCCATTCTGGTAAGGGAGCACATGGACAAGGCAAAGAAAGAGTTGGAGGTGAAAATATTTGCCTCCGATATAGACCGTGATGCCCTCGAATTTGCCGGCAAAGGCATATATTCAAAAAGCAGCGTTTCTGAAGTATCGGCAGACAGGCTGGATGACTTTTTTGTGCAGGAAGAAGGGAAGTACCGTGTATGCCAGCGTGTGCGGCGCATGGTTATTTTTGCCCCGCATAACGTGGCCAACGATCCTCCTTTCAGCAGGATAGACCTGGTGAGCTGCAGGAACATGCTTATTTACCTGAACCCTATACTTCAGAAAAAGGTAATTGATAAATTCCATTATGCGTTGTTGATAGGTGGTTACATGTTTCTGGGCTCCAGCGAAAGTATAGGTGAGCTTCGGAACTTTGAGGAGGTAAATAAAAAATGGAAGATTTTCCGTAACAGAGAATCTGCCCGCTCCCTCGGTGGCTCTATGGATAATTTTTCTAACAGAGGGTTGAGTAAGCGCGGACCAGTTCAGGCTGCTCCCACCTTGACGCACGATTTATCTATAAAACAATTGTTACAGCGTAGCTTTAACGAATTACTCAACGAAACCATACTAGAGGAGTATGGCTATGCTGCTGTATACATCGATGAGAATTATGATGTACTGCATGGTGCAGGCAAGTTCAAGAACTACCTTGATCTACCGGAGCAGAATTTCACGATAAACCTGCTCAAGTTAATCCCACAGGACCTGGCCGTTAGCCTCGGAACCATGTTACGCAAAGCTATACATGATAAGGAGAAGCTAACCGCCAGAGGCATACAAGTGCGTGACGGTAACAACCTGCGCTATATAAATATAGTGGTGAAGCCTTACCTGTCTGAAAAGAAAATAGCACAGAAGTTTGTACTTGTGCTGCTCTCCGAAGAGCAACCGCATATTCCTATTGAAAATGATCAGGTAGTTGCTTTTGCCGAGGACCATTACGAGCACCGTGTGCAGGAGCTGGAAGTAGAGCTGCAGTATACTAAAGACGATTTGCAGGCCGTAGTCGAGGAGCTGGAAACAGCCAACGAAGAGCTGCAAAGCACCAACGAAGAGCTCCTGTCTTCCAACGAAGAGCTGCAAAGCACCAACGAAGAGCTACAATCGCTAAACGAAGAACTGCACACGATCAATGCTGAGCATCAGTACAAAATAAAAGCATTGGTGGAGCTTGATGATGACTTGAATAATTACTTCCGGAGCACCGACATCGGGCAGATTTTTGTTGACAGAAAACTGATCATCAGGAAGTATACGCCTGCTGCTACTCATTTAATTAACCTGATAGAAAGTGATATTGGTCGCTCGATTTACCACATATCAAACAACCTGCGCTACAATGACCTGATTGAGGATGTGCGCCATGTAATCATGAGCAACAACATCATTGAGAAGCAGGTACAGGACAAAGCGGGTATTTGGTACCAAATGCGTGTGCTGCCTTACATTACGCAGGAGCGCAAAATTGATGGCGCCATCATTATTTTTATCCAGATAAATGAGCTGAAGAGCCTGCATTTATTACATGCCGGCATTCTGGATAGCTCGCCTAACGCTATTGTTGCATTGAAGTCTGTTCGAAATAAACAACATGCCATCTCTGACTTCTCGCTCAACATCATCAACTATAAAGCGCAGGAGCTGTTTGGCCACCCTGAAGGCAAACTGATTGGCAAAAAGCTTTGGAGCGAGTATCCTCAGCTACTGAATAGCGGAATGTTTGAGCGCCTTGTGCGCGTGGTGGAGACAGGCAGTGCACTTAATGTAGAAGTTCAGCAGTCTTATAACAACAGAGAGCTTTGGCTGCATATTGTGGCCGTTAAGTTTGATGATGGTCTGGTGCTTACCTTACATGATATTACGGAACGCAAACAGTACGAACAGACACTAAATCAGCAGCAAGAGGAAATAAAGGCCAATGCCGAGCAATTCCGCACCCTGCTGGAAGCAATCCCGAATATTACCTGGACCAACACTCCTACCGGAGAAAACAGCTCTTTTAACGGGCGCTGGTATGAATATACAGGTTTCACCAAAGAAGAATCCGTAGGCTGGGGATGGATAAAGGCTTTTCATCCTGATGATACAGACAGGATACTTACTGATTATAAAACCTCGCTGCAAAAAGGAGAGGTTTATAATGCTCAGGCACGAATTTTTCACAAAAGTAAAAACCAGTATAGGTGGCATCTGATTAAAGATGTGCCGATTTATAATAAAGACGGCGAAATAACCATGTGGATTGGTACGGCTACCGATATACAGGATCAAAAGGACGCAGAAGAGACAAACATTAAGTTGCGGCTTTCGCAGCAACTTGAAATACTGAATGCTATTATGGATACACAGGAGGCAGAACGGAGCCGTATTTCAGAAGCGCTGCATAACGGCTTAGGACAAATTCTGTATGCAGCAAAGCTCAACGTCGATAATATTACAGTAAATGGCACTGACCAGAAGAAGTTAAAAGAAAACGTGGACCAGCTATTAACGCAGGGCATTAAAATATCCCGCGATATCTCTTTTGAACTTACTCCTTCTGTTCTGAAGGAGTTTGGGCTTGCCACTGCTGTAGAGGAAATTATTTCCCGCTTCAGCAGTCCACAGCTTTCTATCTCTGCCAATATAAGAGGGTTCGAAAACCCTGTGGAGCACACTACTGCTTTGTCGCTGTACCGGATTATTCAGGAGTTGCTTAACAATGTGGTAAAGCATTCTGAGGCCACTAAGGCATCTGTAGACCTGATCTGCAAGGACAGTAACGTGCTGTTACGCGTGAAAGACAATGGTATAGGTATAGCAAAGGAGGAGCTGAATACTATTAAAGGCATTGGCTTAAACAGCATACAAACTCGCGTGGAGTTACTGAAGGGAGAGATGAAAATAGATGCTACACAAGGCAAAGGAAGTTGTTTTGAAATCAGGTGTAAAGTATAAGAGGCTTTAAAATAAACTGTGTCAAAGGATTAGGAGTATTACCTTTAACACAGCTTATTTTAAAGCCTCCTTCTAAATGAGGTATCAGCTTGACACTACAGTACACTATACTACAAAACTAATTGCAGTACCAACCCTAAAAAAAAGGTAAAAGGTGCCACAGTTTAAATTACTCTCTACCTCCTGCTTATTCAGGGTTATCAAGTGCAATCAGCTTATGTTCATAAGCATACTTGATAAGGTTAGCTGTGTTTTTTGCCTGCGTTTTTTCAAGAATATTTTGCCGGTGCGTTTCAACGGTTCGCTTACTGTTAAACAGTTTATCGGCGATTTCTGCGTTGGTGAAACCTTCGGCTATAAGCGCCAGCACTTCCAGCTCTCGTTTAGACAGGCCTATCTGCTCTCCTAGTTTTTCTCCTTGCTGCTCATCTGCGTTCATCGGTTTGTTAAGCATCTTCATCGCTATACTACCACAGATGTAGCTATTGCCACTTGCCACAAGTTTTATAGCCGCATGCAGTTCATCTTTACCTGTTGTTTTCAGTAGGTAGCCGGATGCTCCACAGTCCAGCATTTTCTGAACATAAGGTATCATATCAAGCATCGACAAGGCAATTACCTTCACATCCGGAAACTGTTCCCGCACCTTTTTGGTTGCCTCAAAGCCGTCCATCACAGGCATGTTGATGTCCATCAGCACGATATCAACAGAAGACCGCTCCAGCATTTCAAGCAACTCTTTACCATTACTCGCCTCTCCTATCACCTCTATTTCATCATTCTTCTCCAGTAATAGCCTTAACCCTTGCCGTAAAATGATATGATCTTCTGTTACAATAACCTTTATCATACTATATTCTCCATTTAAGCTTGCAACTTTGTCTCTATTTTCCCTTATCTATGCTACTATAACAACGTGTTATACTATAGTTATTCTTAACTTATAG
>NZ_JBHTLD010000157.1:0-12427 GCF_042678745.1 Pontibacter rugosus
GCAATTTCGACTCCTATATTGAAATATCGGCATAAAAAGATTACGTATTAGTACGTGTTACAAACCGCATTAATTGGATAGACTTTAACAGTTTTCTTTCGTTTTGTAAGATAACTTGTGCAGAAAGCATGAGTACAATTCTATAAAATTTTATAGCGATAACTATGAACAAGCTTATGTTTAAAGGAAGAATCCTGATGTTAATGATGCTAACGGTGTTGGCTGCTACTTCTTGTGACGATGATGACGATATAGATATTGATCCAAACAGACTCACTAAAGAAAGTTTCATGCAACAGGCTGCTGCTTCTGATATGTTTGAAATTCAAACAGGACAAATGGCTGCTGATGAGGCAGAGATGCAGGCAGTAAGAGATTTTGGTCAGCTACTTGTAACGCACCATACTATGAACAGCAACAACTTGATGCAATTGGCTGCGAATGAAGGCGTGACCTTACCTACTACTTTGCCACAGGATAAAAAAGCAATGCGTGATGAATTAGCAGGTTTAGAAGGTGAAACATTTGACAGACGTTTTGTAGAAATGCAGATTGCAGCACATGAAGAAGCTATTGCGCTTTACGAAGAAGCAATAGATGATGTAGAAGACCCTGAAGTAGTTGCTTTCGCACAGGACGCTTTACCGCTTTTACGCTCACACCTTGCTGTTGCGCAGCAATTAGATCAGATGATGGAGTAATTCCACATACAGTTTTAAATCGGAAAGCCACTTACGGAGAACTCTGTAAGTGGCTTTCCGATTTTATTTGATGTAAGGTGATCGTGTGCAGGTAACAACTTTAACTGTGCCACTTGCTTTATACTCCTCCGTTTATACGTAAACATTAAAACACTTTTAAATTTAAATAAAAACCAATTCTACTATGAAAAAAAGAACATTAGGAAAAGAAGCTTTGGAAGTATCAGCTCTGGGACTGGGTTGCATGGGTATGTCTGACTTCTACAGCAACCGTGATGATCACGAATCAATTTCTACCATACATCGGGCACTCGAACTAGGTGTTAACTTTCTCGATACAGCTGATATGTATGGTGTAGGCGCTAACGAGGAGTTGGTAGGCAAAGCCATCAAAGACAGGAGAGACAAGGTAGTAATAGCAACCAAATTTGGCAATGTAAGGGGCAAAGACGGCAGCTTTTTAGGGATTAATGGCAAACCAGAATACGTAAAAGAGGCCTGCGAAGCGAGCCTGCGCCGTTTAGGTGTAGATCATATAGACTTATATTACCAGCACCGGGTAGACCAGGACACGCCCATTGAGGAAACTATTGGGGCAATGGCTGAACTTGTGAAAGAAGGAAAAGTAAGGTATTTAGGCATGTCAGAAGCATCGGCCGAAACGATCAAGAAAGCCTATATGGTGCATCCGATAACAGCCTTGCAAACAGAGTACTCGCTCTGGAGCCGGGAAGTGGAAGACGAAATACTTCCTACATGTCGTGCACTTGGTATTGGCTTTGTGCCATACAGTCCGCTGGGCAGGGGATTCTTAACTGGCCAGATCAAGCAATTTGACGACCTGGCTGAGGATGACTACAGACGACAGTCGCCCCGTTTTCAAGGGGAAAATTTCCAAAAGAACCTCGACCTGGTGAAGAAGATAGAAGAACTTGCCTCTCAAAAAAGCTGTCAGCCATCGCAACTTGCTTTGGCGTGGCTCTTGGCGCAAGGTGAAGACATCGTGCCAATACCGGGCACCAAACGCCGTACGTATTTAGAGGAAAATATAGGGGCTGTGGAGGTGTCTCTGACACAGGACGAGCTCCAGCAAATTGACGAAATCGCTCCAAAAGGTGTAGCTGCCGGCGGAAGATATCAAGATGAGCAGATGAAGGCTGTGAACATTTAGTTTTAATGCAGTTCAAGATAAAGCCTCCACTAATAAAGTTTAGTGGAGGCTTTATCCTTAAAAAAAAATTCTCTTTACTACCGCGCGCAAATTCCTCTATAAGCACACCATTGGCAAACGTCTAAATCCTTCGTTTTTCTGATTGGCTCGTTCGGGTCTAGCATTCGGTTTACAAATTCACGCAGAATTTTCTCTGATGCAGTTTTAAAGTCTATCTCAACTTCATTACTCCCGCCGATATTTTTGGAGTCGAAAGGCAGCACGCCTGCTTCTAGGTTACGAAAAGAAATAATGCCTGAAGTAGGGTTAAGGCTTTGCACCGGCACATGCTGCGCATTGTGGAGTAGCGTTTCAGGAGATGTTTCCAGCATGCGCTTTATCACATACTCATACAGCCACAACTGCCGTGCCTTGCCATACTTTACATCAGTTAGAAAATGCAGCTCCACATCTTCTGGTTTTATTCGTAGCTGGTTCTGTTCAACTTTCCCTGTTTTATAGTCTATCACACGCAGCTCATGGCCGCTAAGGTCGATGCGGTCTGCTTTGCCGGCTATGCGCACGTTGATGATTTCATCACCTACCGCTACCGGAAGTACGGCAGCCAGCGTTTGCTCCAGGCGCAAAATATAAAGCGGAAGCTCATCAGAAGTTTTCAGGTTGTGCAGGTATTTTTGCAGTACCTCTACCGCCACCTTGTATAGCAGGTAGTTCATCCCGCGTTCAGGCTTGGCTCCTAAAGTCACCTTACCAAATTCCTGTTTAACTTTATCGGGTAAATTCAGCAACATTTGCTCCACATGCCCGGCAAGTACAGGTTCTCCGCTTTTCTCGTGAGGCCTGAAAAAATCCTCCAGCACCTGGTGCACAATGGTACCAAACTGGTCTGCCCCTAATTGCTCCTCTACCTCATCTATCTCCTGCATTTTGGCAATTCGGGTAAAGTAGTATTGCAGCGAACAGTTGATGTACATATTCAGGTGCGATGGGTACAGGCCACGCTCCAGTTCCTGCCGCAGTTGAGCTAATATTTCCGGTGTTTTCTCTATGATGATATCCTCTTCATACTTGCGTGTCTCCTGCTGCTCCACTGCTGCTGTCAAATCCCGAAAGGTAATGTTGGTGTTGCGCAGCGCGAGGTCGTTCTGTAGCTGAAGTATAAACCGGCTCTTCTCACCAGACCCATACGTGTCTGACGGAAGCACATAAAGCAGGTTGATGTGCTTAGCTCGCTGCAACAGGCGGTAGAAATTATAAGCCATTGTGCCCTCTGTTTCGGCGTAAGTGGGAAGGCCAAATTCACGCAGCACATCGTATGGCATCAGCGATTCCTGGCGCTTAGGTGCAGGCAGCACATTCTCGTTTACCGATAGTATAATTAGATTCTCGAAGTCCAGGGCACGTGTTTCCAGCATACCCATTATCTGCACATCAGAAATAGGCTCGCCGCTAAAGGGCAGGCGTGTTTGAGAAATCAGCTCATAGAGAAACTTACGGAAACTGCGCACTGAAATCTTATGCTCCCGGCAGTCAAAAATGGTGTCCAGGCGCTTCACCAAAGTATAGAATATGTAAAGATATTCGGTTTCGATGCTGTTGCGTCCGTGGGTATAAACTTGCCGCAGTAGCTCAATCAGATCATAGAGTGCTACTATAATATCATCACAGTCGCGCCAGGAGCGGAAAAGAGTCTCGAAGAGCGGATGGTGCAGGCTTAGCTCCAGCAGCTCCTGTGCCGTAATAAGCACCTTATTCTCCTGAACCATCTTATCCAGCACTTGCGGAATCATGCCATGATACTGAGTCTTCTCCGGCTGGTCGTTCAGGTATAGTTCATACCTGCGAATAAAAGGATGTGTGAGCAGTTTAGAAACACTCAGGTGATGGTACTGGTAAACTTTATACCCGGAACTTTGCAGCTGCGTCACCCCCGTCAGGTGTACTTCAAACAGCAAGTCTATTAGGTTAAATAGGGGAGTGCCTCTGAAACTGAGGCCCATCGTTACATTGTAAGAAGGTATGTCGTCGGGGATAGAATGCAGCACAGGCAGCAGCAGTGTTTCATCGGGCAGCACAATGGCCGTTTGTGCGTGTTTGTCTTTTGCACGAATCTCCTGCAACAGTTGCCCCGCAAGTTTGCCCTGCATGCTGGCATTAGCCACACCAATTACGTTAATCTCTTTCTTGTCTGTTAGCAGCAGGTTCTGTTGCCATCGCCACTCTGGCAGCTCCCAAGTTCTTTTATACTTTCTTAGAAAAGCACCGGCGCGGTTCGGCGTGTTCTCTTCCATATAAAAATCATCTGAATCAAACAGCACTTCGGCTTTGTTATGCTTCAGCAGTGTTTTGATGATTTTCTCTTCGGAGCGCGTCAGGCTGTTAAGGCCAATGAAGATAAACTGGTGACACTTGTTTTCCTTTGCAATCTGCTCAATCTCTTTTGCAACTTTTCGGAAAGCCATACCTGTATAGGCCTGCTTGTTCTGTTGCAGCCGCTTCTGTAAGTTATGGTACGTTTTTTCGATGTTATCCCAAAGGCTGAAATATTTTTTAAGTGTAGGAGAGAGGTCTTTGCCTAAGAACTTCGGGTCCCAACGCTCCAGCGCCTTCGCCTCGCCCAGGTATTCAAACAGTTTGCCTGTATCAACCAGATTTTGATCAATGCGGCTAAAATCATCCAACAAGGTTCCGGCCCAGGTTACAAAATTATCAAAGTCTAGTTTCGGATCCTGCTCGCGCATCAGGTCAAACAGCTCCAGTTGCAGATTAATCGGCTCCAGTACATCTGTATTAGAGAGGCTTCGGATAAAGTCCTCCATGGCATGTACTTCCGGCGACCAGATGGGCTCTGGTGCGGCTTGGGCTAAAGCTGTTTTAAAGAAAAAGCTTGCACGCCTAGATGGAAGCACCACGCACAAATCACTGATATGTTCTTTGTATTTGGTGTAAATGTATTTAGCAGTAAGCTCCAGGAAAGTCTGCACAGGGTAATTTTAATGAGTAATTGAGAGAGTTAAAAAGCCAGACACTTTAAGCATCTAACTGGCAATAAGAACTTTACGTATAAACATGGGCTACTTCTAGCGCAAAAGAGACGAAACTTGCTTAACTGCCAACTTATACTTTGCTCTTTAGCTTTTAGCTGCTCATGCCCAGTTCTAACTGTTAGTTTATCACCACACAACTTACTTCATACTTATAGCTAGCTAAAATTAACCTCATACTTGTAGCTAGCCAAAATGAGCAAAGAGTAAAAGAATCTTTTAAAGTAGCTTAATGTATAGAGGTATTGTGCAGTTGATCGTTTTGTTCATCCAGCTTTAAAAACGGGTTATAGGCAATCTCCCAAAGGTTTTCATCAGGGTCAGCAATATAACCGCTATAGCCACCCCAGAAAACTTTCTCCGGGCGTTTCAATACGGTAGCTCCTTTCTGCTCCAGTGCAGACACTAACTCATCAACCGCTCGTTCAGAAGCCACATTGTGTGCTAACGAAAACCGTCTGAAGCCACTTCCATCAGGCGAAACGCCAGCATCATCAGCTAGAGACTCCTGAGGAAAAAGAGCTAACTGAATGCCGTTTAATTCAAAGAAAACTATTCCTTCGGAACTGTTCGGGGTAGGGTGCCAGCCAAATACGTTCTGATAAAAATCTCTGGATCGTTGTAAGTTTCTAACGCCAAGGGTAATTATGGTTAATCGTGGTTCCATGTGCTGCAGGATATAGTAAGCGGAAATTATTAATTATAAGTGGTGGCAGGCAAAACATTACGAGGCAGAAGCTTCTGCACTAGTATCTCTGCTTATACCCAAAGTAATCAATTCTATTGAACATTGGGCAAGGTGATCAGGAAAGTTGTTCCTTTATCGGGTTCGCTTTCAACAGAAATATGGCCTCCCAAGCCTTCTATTTGCATCTTCGTTAGATATAGGCCTAGGCCTTTCGAGTTCTTGTTATGATGGAAGGTTTTGTAAAGCATAAATAAACGAGCACCCACTTTTTCTAAATCCATTCCCAAACCATTATCAGAAACCGAAAGAAAACTATTTTGCTCGTCTTGCCAGGCTTTGATAGTAATTAAGGGCTGCCTTTTGTTGCTCTTATACTTTAAAGCATTAGAAATAAGGTTGTGTAGTATACTTTCCAGGTAAACTTTTGGAATAGACAGTGTCTTCAAAGAGAGATCAGTAACAAATTTAGCATTACTCTGCAAAATTTCGTCCTGAAGGTTCTGCTTTTCTGTTTCGATGATACTTTCTATAGGCACGTCACCCTGAGGCAAAGGCTTTTCTATAGTTGCTTTTAATATAAGATTTAAATCATCAATTGTGGCAGACAGGTTATCCGCCATGCCAGAAATGCGCGCCATCACTTCGGCTGCTACATCCTGTGTAGGCTCTGCCATATATAGTTTGTGCAAGCCCCGTATATTTCTTAAAGGTGAGCGGAGGTTATGCGTAATGATATTTGTAAAATCCTCTAAACGGCTGTTTTTAGTGCGAAGATCCTCAGCATTAACTTTTAACTCCAGGTTTAGCTGGTTTAATTGCTGTGCCTGGTTTCGCAATAAAATGGTTGTAATATCTTTCAGCAGTATCTCCGTTATTTCCAGCTCGTTCATCGTCCAGGGGAGAGACTTGCCTTTGATTACCTCTTCCCAGTTTTGAAAAGATTTGCGTGGGTGTAAGATTTTATCAGCTCCGCGCTCAGGCTTTTCAGGATTACCGGCCCATATTCTGGTTTCCCTGATTTCTGGTTTAAAGTATAGAATATACTCTTTGTTATACCTGGATATCTCCAGCGCCAGCAAACCGCTTGCTTTGTCCTGAAAGGCTACTGCACCGGGCATTACTTTAGAGAGTTGTCTGGTACTAAAAACCCTGTTGTTAGAGTTGGCAACAAGCCAATCTATAATTTCCATCACCTGGCATTCTTCGGGCGCAAATTCAGATCTGGTGAGTTTATTATGTATAAAGACAGCCGCTGCGGCTCCTTCAGTAATATCCAGAAGGGTATGCTTTCCATAAAACAGGCCTTGCACCACCTCATCGCTGCTACTCATCTGCTGAATGAGTTGCTCTTCTATCTGCTTGTAATGCTCGAGTGTGCCTATATCCCGTTTTTCATGCCCAGCCATCACAGCATTGGAGAAAGCTTTTGCTATCAGGTAACAGAGTTGCCGCTTCCAGTAATCAATAAATACAGGGCTTAGGTTATGGCATGTAATTAACCCCCATAATTTACCCCGCACCATGATAGAGAAAGACAAAGTAGCGCTAACACCCATGTTTTTCAGATATTCCAGGTGAATCTCCGAAGGATTGCGAAGCTCTGAAAGTATAATGTTGGTTGGCGCTGCTGTAGTTGCGTTTATGTAAGGTACAATGTCTACTGCTTCGGCTTCTACGTCTGGTATCTGTCTTACATGCTTTTTTTGAAGCAGGTCTCTAGCCGGAGCCGGAATATCAGTAGCGGGAAAATGATGGTGCAAATACGAATGCACACCTGTTTTTTTTCTTTCTGCAATTACTTCTCCGTTCCATTCTTCATCAAAAACATAGAGCATTACCCTGTCATAATTCAGCACTTGCTGCACATGGTTTACCAGTAACTGAGCCTGGCCCTCCAGTTCGTCAGTTGTATCTAGTTCTGATTGAAAATTTGAAAAAAGGAATGTGTTTTCCAGTCTTTGCTGGTCGGCAGAAGGAGACGAGGGTTCACATTCAAGCACAAGTTTACCGTTGGTTTCATGTATAAAACCGAAGAACAGTTTGCCTTGTACTAAAAGCAGCTGTGGGTTAAGCTTTACGGCATTGCGGAGCTGCTTCTCTAAAAGCAAATAACCTTCGCCGGAACAAAACAGCTCCAGCTTTTTACCAATCAGTTCTTCCTGTGTTACATCCAGGAATTCAGAAATGTTACTGCTCACTTGCTCCACCTGTAGGGTAGCATGATCAAGTATAAGCAGGAATCCATGCGGCTGAATCCGGCCAATTATATGTATAGGTTCTGTATCACAGTTTGAAAGGTCTACTTTCAGGTTTTTGTAATTTTGCATCTAAAGTACTGCTGTCCGAATGTTGTAGTGGTAAGCGTTTGCTTTACGTTTGTGTTTGCTATGTGTTAAGAGTAAGCCCGCTAAATTAGAGGTGCTGCTAAAAAAACTTTAAAATAAATTCTAAATTTAGTATATTATATCTCTAATCCCAGCTGTAGGGCCTTTTTACCTCCGTAATGCCACTCCATCACTTCTTCGGTTTCAAAGTAGTACAGCAGGCATTTTACCTTTTGATAGCCTAACTGACGAAAACGTACAGCATAATGATCGAGGCGGTAACGGTGCTCCGGTTCTGGTGGAGGTGTTTTAAACTCAATCAGCACCACGGCATCTCCATCGAACACTATTCGGTCTGGTTTATATAGATAAGCCCGTGCATCCAACACCTCTTTTTCATGCTCCACCGCAACCTGGTTTGTAAAATAGCGGCTAAGTTTTGGATGTCTAAGTACATGGTTCAGCTTTTGCGATACCTCAGGCTTTTCACGCTCACTGATGATGCCCTCGTACACCATTTGCCGAAGCACCTTATTAAGCTCTGGAGCAAAGGCTATACGGGCCAGAGCATAGTGCAGCTTTCGGTTTTGCTGGCGTTGCACCGTCTGTGTCTCAAAATCAAACACGTTATTGGCGTGCTGTTTTATCTTCAGGCGCTGCTCCCAATCAGTTGATGTAAGATGATCAACAAAATAAGTTCTTTCATTCCCCTGGCGGTGCTGCAAAACCTGCGGCTTGCCTTGCGAGAGCTGGTAGCAATGCTTTCCGAATTCCCACATATCCTTGTGCACCAGGTAGCGGTACAGCAGGTGGCTTACGTTTTTTGCCTGCCCGTCCAGCTTCGGCGCTTTTCGCTCCTCCAGCAGGTCTTTGGCATTGCCGATTAAGTATAACCTGTCCATTGGGCGGGTAAGCGCCACATAAAGCATGTTCAGGTTCTCTATGAAAGTCTTCTCTATTTCGGTGCTATATTGTTGCGCAAGTATGGTGTTTTCCAATTTAGAACTGGTGTTCACGGCTACACTCCGCAACTTACCTGTCACGGTAATTTCTTCTGGTAGCTGACTCCACATCAGCGAGCCACGCTTAGGCTCAGTTCCCCAATCAGCAAACGGTATGATAACAATAGGATATGCCAGACCTTTGGATTTATGAATACTGGTAATGGTGATGGCATTTCGGTCTTTGGGTGTGTTAATGCTTAGCTTATCTTTCTGCACATCCCAGTAAGCCAGAAAGTTATTCAGGTTGTTACTGTTTTTCAGGCTATACTCCAGCACCAGGTCAAGGAACCGGAAAAGATACTCGCTTTCATTATTCTTGCCCAAAAGACTAAACACTCTGATTAGCTTTTCTGTAAGCTCATAGATAGACAGGTTACCAGTTTCACGCTCCTGCACCTCAAACCCAAACTCACGCAGTTGGTCAAAAAACAACTGGTTCTCCTTGTCATTGGCTATTTCTGCAATGGTTCTGGTCATCTCCACATCCGGAACTTTTTCGAGCGCTACCTTATATACAAGGTACAAGGCCTCTGATTTTGCGAGTGTATCGTTGGGCCTGTTAAACACACGGAACATGGCAATAATCAAATTGATAACTTCCGCGAATTGCAATGAAAGAGAGTCCTGTGAAATAATATCGTAGCGCCGCTCCTTCAGAAAATTAGCTATCAGCTTACTTTTGACATTTGTACGGCAAAGGATGGCCATGTCTTTCAGTTCATACCCTTCGTCCTGCGCATGCGTCACCAGCTGCAGCACCATGTTCAGCATACTTTCGTCGTATGTCAGTAACTGCTTTTGATTGTAGCCAGCATAATACGTGTCGGTACGGCCGCAACTGTTCAGATCATAGGTGTAGTTCGTGTCATCATCATGCGTGAACATGACCTGAATATGGCCGCCGCTTTTATCACTGCCTGGTGGTATCTGCTGCGCAAAATCTTTGTCATAGATCGACGTAAAAATCTCGAACTCCGGGTGCCCTTGGCTGATAAAGGTGAACAGGTCATTGTTAAAGTCAATGATTTCGGCGCGGCTGCGGTAGTTAGTACTAAGGTTGTTTGGCTCCAGCGCCTGATCAACCGACTCATAGCGTTCCCGAATGAGCGAACCATGCCGGCGGTTTTCATAAAGCTGCTCCGTGCTGCCTTTGTATAGGTGCAGTATTTGCTCCATCTCGCCTCCCCGCCAACGGTATATGGCCTGTTTGGCATCACCTACCACCATGCTGAAATGTCCGGAAGCCAGTGCATTATCCACCAGAGGAAGCAAGTTGTTCCATTGCAAAACAGAGGTATCCTGAAACTCATCTATCAGGATGTGCTTATACTTTTCGCCCAGCCGCTCATAAATAAACGGCACAGGTTCTTTCAGTACAATATCGATGATGCGCTTGTTGAACTCAGAAATATGAACAGTGTTTTTATCCAGCTTTATCTCTTGCAGGCATTTCTCCAGCTCGTTCAGCAATGATACTTTGTATAGGTGCGGCACTACTTGCTGTATAAGCGTGAAGATGCCGGCATATTGTTCTTTTATACTTTCAATGTGGAAGTATAATTCTGTAAGCTGTTGTTTTATACTATCTATTTGTGCTTTAGCGCTTGCACTGGCTTTGCCACCGTACCATTTATCCTCGGCTATGGTTTTGTGCGCATTGCTGTTACTATAGTTCAGATCAACTGACTTTAGCCAGCTGTTAAAATAGGACCAGATGCCCCGGTTACCTTGGTAGAGATCGGCAGGGGAGACACCAGCCTGTTCCATAAGCTGCATGGCCTGCTGAGCTGCTTCCTGCACAGTTTCCTCCACCTGTTGCTGCACAAGCTTAAGCTGCTCCCTTACTTCCTTAAAATCCTCCAGACTCAGGTGCTGTAAATCTGTTATCGATTCATAGACCTGCTCGTTTAACAGGTTTCGTGCAAAATCCATAAGGTCGTCTGGCAGCATGGTCCAGCTTTTGCCTTCGCGGGCTTTTTCCAGGGCATAATGCTCCAGTGTTTGCGATAGCAGATCTTCTTTAGAATCGGTTACTTTATCGAGCAGCAGCGAAACTGCCGTATTCAAAAGCGTATTGGAATCCAGGTCGACCTCAAAGTTCTGAGGGATGTTGAGCTCGCGGGTAAAAGCCTGTACTATTTTATTAACAAAGCTGTCTATCGTGCTAACGCTGAATTCTGAGTAGTTATATAGCACCTGTCGGAACAGCAGGCCTGACCTTTTGCGAATTTCTTCTTTGTCTAGCTTTTCATCAGGATGTTCCTGCTGCAAATCCTGTGTTATACTTTCCAGTAAAGCCTCACTCTTTTGCTTGTCTTTCCCCGAAAGATTTACATCATTAAAGTTACGCAACGCTCCTAAGATGCGCTCTTTCATTTCAGCAGCAGCATCGTTAGTAAAAGTAATGGCCAGTACGGAGCGATAATAATCAGGGTCAGAAGTATGTAGTGCCAGCTTCAGGTACTCCTTGGTGAGATGGTAGGTTTTGCCTGAACCGGCAGAGGAGGAGTAAATTTTGAATGTTGATGCCATAGCTGTTCTCTGTACATGAAAGGTACAGCTTCGGGAGGGCATCTGCCAATCTTTGTCTAAAATATTTAGCATTTAGCCACAAGCAAAAGCCGCAGGCTCACTTAGGCTGCGGCTTTTGCTTGTGGCTAAAAACAAGTTAAGCATATACCAGCTCGCCCTTTTGCTCAGCTGGTAATGCCACAAAGTCTTTTACGCATACATGATACATGATACGCGCCATAGAAAGCGAATAATCAGTCATCAAACAATGCTGCTGCTCTGCACTCATCAATGCTTTGCTGCTCCCCAGGTTAAATTTGTTCAGCTCAATTACCTCATCAAAGTTTTGGCGGAGCATCTTTAGCGCTTTAAATGAAGGCTCATTATAGTAAACCGGAATTACCTGACAAACGGCATAGCTGCCCTTCTTGCGCTCCTGCGCTATCATTTCGCAAAGTGCATCAATGTTTGTTCTGTCTACGTCTGACAAGATCACATAGAAAACGTTTCTTCTGTCGGCGTTTAATGCTTTGGCCGGGGCACTGCCCAACAGCATGTTGCGGCTTATCTTCGCACCGCTCAGAAATGTTTCGTCCTTCAGTATTTTGTTGTGAATTTTGAATGCCAGTGCACCTGCTGCAATAAGATTAAAGTCCTTACCTTTTGTTGAAATTTTGGAGAAGTGTAACATAGTATAGGGTCTTGGGTTATAAATTTTTGTTACAAATTTTAGGGGTAAGCAGGCCAGCAGATGCCATCGGCAACAGCTTTGCACAAGACACTCTTCATATTTCCACGAAATGCAAGAAGTGTTTTTAAAGTAAAGGATCAATAGCTATCCAAAAGAAATCAGATCTTATTCTTAACTAGCTATCAATTACCAATTTATCATTTAAGCTTAGCTCGTTTTGCTTTACTACGTAACTTATTACTTAAATATATAGAATCAGAGATTTGTTAGGGTGAATACCGCTTAATCATTAG
>NZ_JBHTLD010000158.1:0-12326 GCF_042678745.1 Pontibacter rugosus
AGAAGATTTACTAGATTAATATTGGTTACAACCCTTTTGAGCTCGCACTTATTGAGCTTTGCCGGGATACACGATGCAGTAGGGGTAAACCCTGCCTACAAAGGAGGCAATACGCTTTGGAAGTTAATGCCTGATAAAGTTACGCAACTTACTTTATCGGCAAATAACGCCAGACCTAAGTTTGTTGAAAAGGAAAACGATCATACCTGCTCTAAGATTTATGCTTCTGCAGTAAGTCAGGTTTTCCATGTGGTAGAAGTGAAGCCAAGCAAAAGTATGTATGCTAACATAACGCTTGCCGCATTTGCACCGGGCAACGAGGTGAAGTCAAGCTTGCCTTCTATCAATGCATATCCCAACCCATCCAGAGGCTTAACTAGCCTGGCGCTTAACTTGCCTGGAAACGACAGCTATAAGATTCGTATTTCTAATACCATTGGTAAGGTCCTGGCAGTGCAGGAAGTTGCACCAGCTGAAAAAGCCAAAATTGATTTAGACCTGACCAGCCTGCCATCTGGCATCTACTTTTATAGTCTGCTTGTGAACGGGAAGACTGTAGAAACGAAAAGGCTCGTGTTGCAGAAATAAAAACTCCTGAAATGAGTTAAGTATTAAAAGCCGGCCCTTTGGTCGGCTTTTTCATTATAAACTTCTAAAAATAGCCAGCCGCTTTACATTATTTATTATTTTCGGGGCTGAATCAATAAATGCTATGACGGATTATCGGAAGATAAACAACATCGTGGGCTGGATCGTGTTTGCTATCGCGACAGCTGTGTATGTGCTAACCCTGGAGCCGACCGCGAGCTTCTGGGACGCAGGTGAATTCATCGCTTGTTCCTATAAACTCCTGGTGCCGCATCCTCCGGGGGCTCCATTCTATTTGCTGATGGGCCGGCTCTTTTCCATGTTTGCAAGCGATGTAACACAGGTGGCCTGGTGGGTAAACCTGCTCTCAGCGCTTTGCAGCTCTTTTACAGTACTCTTCCTTTTTTGGACCATCACCATACTTGCAAGCAGACTGCTGGTGCGAGAAGGTGCGGCACCTAGCAAAGGCAACCTGATGCTGATCATGGGAAGTGGAGTTGTGGGTGCACTGGCTTATACTTTCTCTGACTCAGCCTGGTTTTCAGCAGTGGAGGCAGAAGTATACGCCATGTCGTCTTTCTTTACCGCCATCGTTTTCTGGGCTATACTTCGCTGGGAGGCTAAAGTAGGAGAAGCACATTCTGATAAATGGCTTATTTTAATAGCCTATCTGGTAGGCTTATCTATTGGGGCGCACTTACTGAACCTGGTAACCATTCCTGCGCTGGCGTTCATCTATTACTTTAGGCTTTACAAACCATCTTTCTGGGGTGGTGTAGTTGCTTTTGCTATTAGTGCTGTTATAGTGGTAGCCATACTTTGGGGTGTTATCCCGGGCTTGCCTTCTATTGCAGGTGGTTTTGAGGTGTTCTTTGTTAACTCTCTTGGCTTGCCGTTCAGCTCTGGTATAATCGTATTCCTGATTCTTCTGATAGGGGTGATTATTTTTGGTGTGCGCTATTCCATTAAGCACAACAACCGCATACTGAACACGGCACTGCTTAGCTTAGTTTTTGTGCTGATAGGCTACTCGTCTTACTTGATGATCCCTATACGGTCGTCCTACAACCCAACCATTGATGAGAACGATCCGGATGATATCCTGACGTTTGTGTCTTACCTGAAGCGTGAGCAGTATGGTGACCGTCCTTTGTTGTTTGGGCCGCAGTACAATGCGCAGCCTACCGGACAGGAAGAAGGTGCTCCGCGCTATATCAAAGGTCCGAATAACTACATCAACACAGGCAATAAGGTAGAGCCTGTGTATGATTCTAAAGATAAAGTTCTTTTGCCGCGCATCTACAGTGATGCACCGGGCCATATCGAAGCCTACAAGAAATGGGTAGACTTGCGTGAAGGACAAGCGCCAACATTTGGGCAGAACTTAAGCTACTTGTTAAACTACCAGTTGGGCCACATGTACTGGCGTTACTTCCTGTGGAACTTTGCCGGCCGCGAAAGCGATGTGCAAAATGCAGGAGTGCTTTGGTTTGGCAGTGAGAACATTAATGTACCAGCTCGCGTGCTGGAGAGTGAGGCCCGAAACTGCTTTTACCTGCTGCCACTGTTAGTAGGTATACTTGGTTTAATCTACCAAGTGCGCAAGCACGAGCGCGATGCCTTTGTCATAGGCCTGCTCTTCTTCTTTACCGGTATAGCCATTGCGCTGTATCTGAACCAGCCGCCGGTAGAGCCACGTGAGCGCGACTATACTTTTGCAGGATCTTTCTATGCCTTTAGCATTTGGATCGGGCTGGGTGTAATGGGCCTGGCTGATTTACTGGGAAAGGTGTTGAAGAACTCCACGAGCCGTGCGGCGGTAGCTACTGTGCTATGCTTAGCTGTGCCTGGTATAATGGCTGCCGAAGGATGGGACGATCATGACCGATCTGACCGCTACCAGTCTGTAGACTCTGCCAAAAACCTGCTGGACTCCTGTGCGCCAAACGCAATATTGTTTACCAATGGCGATAACGATACATTTCCGCTGTGGTATGTGCAGGAAGTGGAGGGGTATAGAACTGATGTGCGCGTGTCGGTATTAAGTTACCTGAACACCGATTGGTACATCGACCAGATGAAGCGCCAGTCTTATTTATCAGAACCATGGCCGTTATCGCTGGAAAACGAGAACTACCGCCAAGGCACAAACGACTTCCTGCCTTACGTAGAGGCACCGCAAGTAGCATCCGGCATTAACCTGGACCAGTATATCAGCCTGATCAAGCAAAACCATCCGGCACTGCAGGTGCAGTATGGACAGGGCACCACGCTGCTTACCATGCCTACCCGCAACTTCTTCCTCAACATTGATAAGGAGAAGATCAAGAAGATGGGCTTTGTGGCTGATGAGTATGAAGACCAGATAGCAGACCGTATGCAGTGGACGATCACCAAATCATTGCTTGAGAAGAAGCACTTGGTGATCCTTGACTTACTGGCTACGAACAACTGGGAACGCCCGATTTACTTCTCTACTACTGTAAACAGTGCCGATTTTATTGGTCTGTCAGGTTATTTCCAGTTAGAAGGTCTTGCTTATCGTATTGTGCCGGTTAAGAGCGCCGCTGGGCAAGAAGGAGGTATTGTAAACAAAGAAGTAATGTATGAGAACATGATGAAGAAGTTCATGTTCCGTAATTTCGATAACCCTGATATTTTCTACGACGACAACTATTACCGCTTCTCTGCAAACGCGCGTGATAAATTCGCCACACTGGCTGCTGCCTATTTAGAGGACGGTAACACCGCAAAAGCGAAAGAGGTAGTAGAATACTGCTTTAAAGTGCTGCCACTCGAGACAGTGCCATATGATTACTATACACCACAGTTCATTCCGATCTATGCAGCGCTTGGCGAGACCGAGAAAGCAAAAGAAATGCTGGAGCTGATGGCACAGGGATCGCAGGAGGCGCTGGACTATTACTTTGCAAAAGGAGCCCTGTTTGACCAGGAGATACAGGTGAACATGGTGGTGCTGCAACAGCTGATTGGTACTGCTGAGGAGCTGGGTATGCAGGAGCGTGCATCGCAGTTGCAACAACAGTTTATGCAGTATTTGCAGCGTATGCGCCGCTAAACAAAATAGTCTCATTATCAGTACAAAAGGCCGGGTCGTTTTATTCGATCCGGCCTTTCTTTTATACTTGAAACTGTACTTATAGCTGCATTAAAATGAAGTACTTACACTTGCTGTCTATCCTGTCTCTGGTGTTTATCTATAGCTGCGGTGGCCCCAGCAATACAAGTTTGGGACCCGTACAGCTAAAACAGGAAATACCGGAAATAACGATGGAGCATGCCTATTACAGTAGCAACGACACGTTGCACCTCCTGATAAAGTTTGAGGATGTGCAGCAAGTGCTTGACTTGCTGCAGTCTGCTACATCTTATGAGTATGCTGTACGAACCGGGACTGCCAATAACAGTGCTATCATACTAGAGGATTCAGTTAATCTACCTGATAGAAAAATAACAGATGTAGAAGGGCAACTGCATGTGCAGGTGGTATTGCCTTCCTCGGTAGTGCAAGGGCCTAATGTGTTGCATATACAAGTATGGCAGGTGCTGACGGGGCAGGAGCGGGTAGGCATGAAATTTAAACTACCCCTTACCACCGCTATGCTCCGAAAAGACTACCTGCTGGTTCACGCCAGATCAGGCAAGCCTGTTTTCAAAGACTATGTTACCACTTCTGATCAATTGGTTTTGCGCAAGTATGGATCCTCAAACGATTCGTTGCGGGTAGAGCAGTATGAGCTGGATTTTATGCCTGCTGCACCGCCCATGAGTACACGTAAACCTGTGGTGCCTCGTACCATATCAGCTGCTTCCGTCTTTAATGCTGGCACACGTGATACCATCAAGCTGGCAAAGGAAGGGCTTTATACCTTTGGGGCAGGTTCTGAGACTGCTAAAAGCATGCTGGTGATGCCCCACAACTATCCGCAGGTTACGATGGCCGATGAACTGGTGCCGCCGCTTATCTACCTCACTACCTCACGGGAGCGCGAAGCATTGCTTAAATCACCCGACGTAAAAGCTGCCGTAGATAATTTTTGGCTGGAAGTAGGTGAGGGCAATTCTACACAGGCACGCGAACTTATCCGTACATATTACAATCGGGTGGAAATGGCAAATAAACTATTTACAGCGCATAAAGCAGGTTGGGCAACAGACAGAGGTATGATTTACCTGGTGTACGGAAGGCCAAGCAGCATCAGCCAGGTGGGGCCTAACATTACCTGGATTTACCGAGAGTCGATGACATCGCCTTACATCAAGTTCGTTTTTACCAAAAAAGAAAATAACTTTACTGAAAATTATTATGAGCTGGTACGGCGCCGCGAGTATGAGGATAGTTGGTACAGCTCTGTAGCAAAATGGAGAGCAGGAAAGACAAATTTGTAGGTAACCGCTATAGCAGTGGTCCCCGAACACCAAAAGAAGATAAAACCGAGATGATTTTCGGCTCGCGCCCTATATTGGAGGCATTCTCAGCCGGAAAAGAACTGGAGAAGATATTCCTGCTGCGTGGCTCCCGTAACCCAACTACGGACGAGATCATGATGCAGGCAAAGCGATTCGAAGTGCCTGTAGTAATGGTGCCGGCAGAAAAGCTGGACAGGCTCACACGCAAGAACCATCAGGGAGCAGTAGCCTTTATTTCACCTATCTCTTATCAGCCGTTCTCTGAGATCGTAACTGGTTTGTTTGAGCAAGGCAAAAACCCGCTGGTACTTATACTCGATCGCATCACGGACGTGCGCAACTTCGGTTCCATAGCCCGTAATGCCGAATGTATGGGTGTAGATGCCATTGTGATTCCGAGCCGAGGTGGCGCGCAGATAAACGCAGATGCCATGAAAACATCTGCCGGGGCGCTTAACCTTGTGCCGGTGTGCCGTGAGCCAAACCTAAAGGACACGCTGGACTATCTGAAGGAATATGGCTTTCAGTTAGTGGCCTGTACCGAGAAAACAGAACATCAGTTGAACAACTTCACCGTGGATATGGTGGGCCCTACAGCTATTATTATGGGTAGCGAGGAAGACGGCATATCACCTGAGTACCTGAAGCGCGCCGACGTTAAACTGCGCATTCCGCTGATGGGCCAGATCGGCTCGCTGAATGTATCAGTGGCTACGGGTATTATACTTTACGAGGCTATGCGCCAGCGCCTGCAGGATGGCGGCTATGCAAGCTTAGGCAGTTTAGAGCCAAGATAAGTTTGTAAAATAGGCGAAGAACTACAAAGCCGAAGGACCAAAGAAGAAAGAATGTATCTTTTTCTTCTTTGGTCCTTCGGCTTTTATCCTTTATCAGGTCATTAGAAGTTAAATGTACTCGATGCCTTTCTTGGATTTGGCATCGGCCATGAATTCCTTCACCTTCTGCTCTTCGGTTTTCTTACAGATCATGAGTACGTTGTCATACTCCGCCACAATGTAGTCCTCCAGCCCCTGCACCACTACCAGGTGTTTCTTTGGCGTTTTGATGATACAGTCTTTGGTATCATAGAGCATTACCTCACCATCAACCACATTGCCGCTGTCGTCTTTGTCGTTGATAGTGTAAAGCGAGTTCCAGGTACCCAGGTCAGACCAGCCGATATCAGCCAACAGCACATACACATTATCCACTTTCTCCATAATGCCATAGTCAATAGACACATTGCGGCATTGGGAATAAGCTTTTGTGATAAAGTTTTGCTCTTCAGCCGTGTTCATAAAGCTGATGCCTTCATCAAAGATTTCAGAAATTTCAGAGAGGTGCTGTTGAAAAGCCTTCAGGATGCTTTGCACGCTCCAGATAAAGATGCCGGAGTTCCAGACAAAGTCCCCGCTGTCCAGGAACATCTTGGCCAGGTCAAGATCAGGTTTTTCGGTAAAGGTCTTAACCTTCTTTATTTTAGTTGATTCTTCGTCGATATATTGAATATAGCCATAGCCTGTGTCAGGGCGGCTAGGGGTAATGCCTAAGGTTATGAGAATGTCGTCCTGCGCGGCAGCGGCAACAGCCTCGTTGATCACATCTGTGAAAACGCTCTGCTTCAGCACCACGTGGTCTGATGGCGTTACAACTAGTTTGGCATTCGGGTTGAGCTGTGCAATTTTGTAGGATGCATAGGCGATGCACGGCGCTGTGTTACGGCCAACAGGCTCCAGCAGAATCTGGTTATCCGTCAGGTGAGGTAATTGCTCCTTTACCAGCGCCTCATAATCCTTGTTGGTTACTACGAAAACGTTTTCCGGTGGGCAAATGTCTGCAAAGCGGTTAGCCGTCATCTGCAGCATGCTTTCGCCGATGCCCAGCACATCGTGGAATTGTTTTGGGTAGTTAGTACGGCTGAATGGCCAGAAGCGGCTTCCGATGCCGCCTGCCATTATAACTACGTAAGTGTTGTTATCCATAATTATACAAGTCCTTCTTTGAGTAAGTCGTGGAGGTGTACGAAGCCTTTAAATTTACCTGATTTAGCTACAATGAGTTGAGTTATACTTTTGTCTTGCATGATAGCCATTGCCTCGGCGGCATAGGTGTCAGGCTCAACGGTAAGCGGAGACGGGGTCATGATATCGACGGCAGTAATGCGATCAATGCTATCATACTTATTAAGCATGCGGCGTAAGTCACCGTCTGTGATAATCCCTGTCAAGTTCCCCGAGTTTTGTTCTACTACAGCAGTGGCTCCTAAGCGTTTTGAAGAGATTTCAATAATAACCTCTTTCACTGTAGCGTTCTCCTTTACGCTAGGAGCCTCATTTTGGGTGTAAATATCTTCAACTTTTAAATATAGTCTTTTTCCTAATGAACCGCCAGGGTGCAGGCTTGCAAAATCAGCGGTGCTAAAACCCCTGGCCTCCAGTAAGCTAACAGCCAGAGCATCGCCAAGGGCGAGCGCGGCGGTAGTGCTGGTGGTGGGGGCTAAATTATGCGGGCAAGCCTCGCGCTCTACGTATGCGTTAAGTATAAAATCTGCACTTTGCGCCAGGTAAGAATCTATGCTCGAAACCATAGCAGCGAGTTTAGACCCCTTGCGTTTTAGCAATGGTACAAGTACCTTTATCTCAGGTGTGTTACCTGATTTGGATATGCAGATGACGAAGTCCTCTGCCTGTATCATACCCAGGTCTCCGTGAATGGCATCTGCTGCGTGCATAAACAAGGCGGGTGTACCGGTAGAGTTTAGTGTTGCCACTATTTTCTGAGCAATGTTGGCGCTTTTACCAATACCCGTAACTACCACGCGGCCCCTGATCTGCAAAATGGCTTGGACGCAACTTTCAAAACCTTCGTCGATAAAATCGGCTAGTCTGGCGATTGCTTCGGCTTCGGCCTCCAAGACTTTTTTTGCGGTAAGGACTATATTATTAGGGAGATTCAAGTTAAATTTGTGTTAGTGCGCCCCCATCGGAGTGCGTTGCAACTAGATTAAATTTTTTGCAAGATTACATGTCAGTAAAACAAGAGGTAAATCTCAAGAACAAATTAAAAGAAGTTTTTGGGTATAATCAATTCAGAGGAAATCAGGAGTTAATAATAAACAACATTATTAACGGCCGTAATACCTTTGTGATTATGCCCACAGGCGCGGGCAAGTCGTTGTGTTACCAACTACCTGCTCTTTCTTTGCCAGGCACAGCCATCGTTATTTCGCCGCTGATTGCTTTGATGAAAAATCAGGTAGACCAGCTGAATGCCTTTGGCGTGAATGCGCACTTCCTTAACTCTACGCTTTCTAAGGCTGAAACGAACAGAGTTAAAAAAGAGACGCTCGCCGGTGAGGTTAAGCTTTTGTACGTGGCCCCGGAGTCGCTTACTAAAGAGGAAACCATCGAGTTTATGCGAGCCTCTAATATCTCTTTTGTGGCCATTGATGAGGCGCACTGTATTTCTGAGTGGGGGCATGACTTCCGCCCGGAGTACCGCCGTATCCGTGGCATTATTGACCAAATAGGTAATCTGCCCATCATTGCGCTTACAGCTACTGCTACACCAAAAGTGCAGCTCGATATTCAGCGTAACCTGCAAATGGATGAAGCTTCGGTGTTTAAATCATCGTTTAACCGCACTAACTTATACTACGAGGTCCGGCCTAAGCACAACACCAAAAAGCAGCTGATCCAGTATGTGAAGAAGCACAAGGGGAAAAGCGGTATTGTGTATTGCCTGAGTCGTAAAAAGGTAGAAGAGATTGCCGAGTTGCTGCGGGTAAACGACATTAAGGCGCGCCCTTACCATGCTGGTCTAGAACCTGCGGTGCGTATGGCCAACCAGGATGCATTTCTAAATGAAGATGCAGACGTAATTGTGGCTACCATTGCCTTTGGTATGGGTATAGATAAGCCAGATGTACGCTTTGTTATTCATTACGACACACCTAAATCGATAGAAGGCTATTACCAGGAAACTGGCCGTGCCGGACGCGATGGTATGGAAGGCAACTGTGTGATGTTCTACAGCTACGATGATATTGTAAAGCTGGAGAAATTCAACAAAGACAAACCGGTAACAGAACGCGACAATTCGAAGTTGCTGCTACAGGAAATGGCTGCCTATGCCGACTCTGCCGTTTGCCGCCGTAAGCAACTGCTGCATTATTTCGGCGAGACGTATGAAAAAGACTGCGGCTTCTGCGACAACTGCCTGCACCCGAAAGAGCGGTTTGAGGCAGAGCAGGAAGTACAGCTGGCTTTGAAGGCAGTGCAGCAAACTGGCCAGCGCTTTAGTATAGAACATATCACGGCTGTGCTTACCGGTTTGCGTAACCAGTATGTAACCAGCTACGATCATGATAAATTAGAGGTATTTGCCGCCGGCAAAGAGCACGATGCCCAATTCTGGAGCTCCGTATTGCGTCAGGTGCTGTTGTCGGAGTTCCTATACAAGGATATAGATAACTTTGGTGTAGTAAAGCTAACTCCAAAGGGGGAAGACTATATACTGAAGTCGTTCCCTATACAGCTTACAAAAGATCATAATTACGATCAGGAAGTGAAAGAGGACGAGGAGAAGATAGAGGCACAGGCATCTGCGGGGCATGATGAGGTGCTATTTGATATGCTGAAGAACCTGCGTAAGAAGCTGGCCAAAGAAAAAGACCTGCCGCCTTACGTGCTGTTCCAGGACCCATCGCTGAAAGAAATGGCGACAGTGTATCCTACCACCAAAGACGAACTGGCCAATATTGGCGGTGTAGGCATGGGTAAGGTCCATAAATTTGGGAAGCCCTTCCTCGATATGGTGAGCAAGTATGTAGAAGAGAACGATATTGTAACAGCTTCGGACGTGGTGGTGAAAACCACTGTGAACAAGTCGAAGATCAAGATCTACATCATTCAACAGATAGACAAGAAAGTAGACCTGGAAGAAATAGCTGCATCGAAAGATCTGACCATGCCGGAGCTGATAGAGGAGATAGAGCATATCTGCTACTCCGGAACCAAGCTAAATTTGAACTACTACATCAACAATGTATTGGATGATGAGCGCCAGGAAGAGATATACGACTACTTTATGCATGCCAACACGGATAATATTGCTGTGGCCTTAAAAGAACTGGGTACCGATGATTATACCGAAGAGGACCTGCGCCTGATGCGTATCAAGTTCTTGTCGGAGTATGCTAACTAGTAAGGTAAGTATAAAATGAAAAGCGGCTGGGGAATATCCAGCCGCTTTTCATTTTCCTTTTAAAAATAGCAGAGCAAGAATATTAGCTGTGGATTTGTGCTGTGCAGGCAAGTATAAATTTTTAAATTCGCAGCTGCGACCGTTACGCAATCAACCCAACAACCGAATAACCCAACCATATGAACGTACTTGTTATAGGCTCTGGAGCCCGTGAACATGCCATTGCCTGGAAGCTCAGCCAGAGTGAGTTCTGCGAGAAAGTATTTGTAGCACCCGGTAACGCTGGCACAGCCGCCTTTGGCACCGCCGCAGCTGTTGACGTGCACGACTTTGATGAGCTAGGAAAGTTTGCCGCCGATTTTGATATCATGATGATGATAGTAGGTCAGGAAAACGCGCTTGTAGAAGGCATACATGACTACTTTGCCAACTCTGACTTTCTGAAGCATATCCTGGTAGTAGGACCCAAGAAGGCGGGAGCCATGCTGGAGGGCAGCAAAGACTTCTGCAAAGCTTTTCTACAGAAGTACGACATCCCTACTGCCCGTTACCAGACGTTTACAGAAGTTAATTTCAAAGAGGCTGTTGAGTACCTCAGGAACCATACTTACCCAGTTGTTATCAAAGCAGACGGTTTAGCTGCGGGAAAAGGGGTGATTATAGCCCAGGATTATGAAGAAGCCTTTGATGCGTTGGAAGGTATGCTGCGCAAAAAACGCTTCGGCAATGCGAGCAGTAAGGTGGTGATAGAGGAGTATCTGCAGGGCATTGAGGTGTCTGTGTTTATACTTACGGATGGCAAGGAATATGTGCTGCTGCCAGAGGCGAAAGATTATAAGCGTATCGGTGAAGGCGATTCAGGCTTAAATACAGGCGGTATGGGCGCTATTTCGCCAGTTCCGTTTGTGGATGATGCATTCATGCAGAAAGTGAAGGAGCGTGTAATTGAGCCAACGCTAAAGGGCATGCAGCAGGAGCAGATGGACTATACAGGCTTCCTGTTTATAGGCTTGATGAGTGTGAATGGTAACCCCTATGTGATAGAGTATAACGTCCGTCTTGGAGACCCAGAGACAGAGGCTATACTGCCGCGTGTGAAATCAGACCTGTTTATGCTGTTTAAAGCATTGCACGAGCATAAGCTGGGAGAATTCAAGTTAGAGGTAGATCCTCGCACGGCTACAACGGTTATACTTGCCTCAGGCGGATATCCGGAAGGGTATGAGAAAGGGAAGGAGATTACCGGACTTGAAAACGTGCCTGAAGATGTACTGGTGTTTCACGCAGGTACCAAGCAGGTTCACGATAAGTTATTAAACAATGGCGGCCGTGTGTTTGCTGTAACAGCATTAGGAGATACTATGGAGCAGGCGTTGGAAAAAGCTAATGCAGCTGCAGAGGCTATTACCTGGCAAGACCGTTACTATCGCCGTGACATTGGCTTTGACCTTCGGAAACTACATGTATAACAACAGGTAGGTGATAAACAGAAAGGGCCGGCAGATAATTCTGCCGGCCCTTTCTGTTTATACTTTAGTATAGCTAGCAATGTGCATCAAAAGCACCTTGTAAATTATCTACAATACGGTGTAGCTCATTGCCTTCTATGTGGTAACGCTCAATCATGTGCACCAGCTCACCATTTTTAAACAGCGCGATAGACGGTGACGACGGCGGGTAAGGTAACATAAACTCGCGAGCCTTAGCCACAGCATCCTGTTCCATTCCAGCGAACACTGTAACTAACTTTGAAGGCTTCTTGTCAGAAGCAGAAACAGCCATTTTAAGAGCTGGGCGAGCTTTAGAGGCAGCACAGCCGCAAACAGAATTAATAGCTACTAGCACAGTGCCTTCAGACTTCAGGGCCTGATCTACTTCTTCAGCACTCATTAATTGCTCAAAACCAGCTGAGGTAAGATCCTCACGGATAGGGGCAACCATATATTCAGGATACATTGACATAGTTATTGGTTATTGTGTTTTGATTTAACAGTTAATCAACAGCAAAGTTACTAAATACGTGCCATAAAATATACTTTCTTCACAAGCCCTGTTCAAACCACTATCGGGCAGTAGTAGTACTATAATATTAATATATTTTA
>NZ_JBHTLD010000159.1:0-12232 GCF_042678745.1 Pontibacter rugosus
ATTTATAATTTTAGATTTCTAATTTAAGAAGGATCTACCAGGAATAGTGGCTGATCGTACTCAACAGGAGAGGCGTTGTCTACCATCACCTTTACAACCTTACCTGATACTTCAGATTCGATCTCGTTGAACAGTTTCATGGCTTCGATGATACAGATTACCTGTCCTTTCTTTACTTCGTCACCCACGTTTACAAACACAGGCGTTTCTGGGCTGGAGGCACGGTAGAAGGTACCGATCATAGGTGCTTTTACAGCTATGTACTTGCTGTCGTCAGAAGCAGCCGGGGCTGGCGCAGCGGCTGGAGCCGGGGCAGCAACAGCTGGTTGTGGCGCAGCGGCTGGAGCAGGGGCAGCCTGGGCCGCAGCACCAGAGTCTTTCACATACTTCACCTTCTGGTCCGGATCACGCTTAACCGAGATCTTAAATTCTTCTGTTTCGATGTTAACTTTATTCAAGCCAGATTTGGCGATAAAGTCAATCAGGTCCTGGATTTCTTTCGCTTTCATGTTTTATTTAACTCTTTCGGCGTATGAATACGTACGAGTATCTACTTTTATTTTTTCGTCCTGGCCAATAAACAGCGGCACCTGAATAGTAGCGCCTGTCTCAACAATGGCTGGTTTTGAAGCGTTTGTAGCTGTATCACCTTTCAAGCCCGGCTCAGTATAGGTAATTGTCAATTCCACAAATGGAGGAATGTCGCAGGTAAGCGGCGTCTCTGTTTCAGCATGGAAAAGAATAGTAACTTCCTGGCCTTCTTTCATCAAGTCTGCAAAAGGCACCATCGCCTCTTCCAGAGAAACCTGCTCAAATGAGTTCAGGTCCATAAAATGATAACCAAGATCATCTTTGAAGATATATTGGTGCGGGCGCTGCTCTACACGGGCAGTCGTGATTTTATGACCGGCCGAGAAGGTGTTATCCAGCACCTTTCCGGATCTAACATTCTTCAGCTTAGTTCTAACGAACGCTGGGCCTTTTCCTGGCTTAACGTGCTGGAAATCGGTAACAACGTATAGATCGTTGTTATACTCGATTACAACACCATTTTTAATATCAGCTGTGGTTGCCATACAAGTAAACTTGGTTGTATCCTTAATAAGAAGGTAAAACTATGCTTGATTTTGTTGTCTTGCAAACCAAAGTTACTTATTCTGCTGAAATTGTCGCTATAGCTGCTTCTGTTTCCTGCTGTTTCTTTCGTTAGCTGTTGTGTTTACAGTGTATGATATGGCAAGTAATCTAAGTTATCTGCTGCCTCCTGCTATGATCTGCCTGTATTTTAGGAGCTATTTCGATGCTTGGGTTTTTAGTTAGAAACTATTCTGTTAATTTTAACATTTTAACTGGTTCTGAATAGGTTAAGCATTATCATTACCCACTTATGCAGCAAATACTAGCTAAGCTAAGATTCCCTTTTAAGTTCGTGCTTTTTGGAGCAGCCGTTTGCCTTGCTCTTTTTGTAGCGGAGCATATTAATGGCCGCTTTCGCATGAACGACTTTAAAGTATACTATGAGGCGGTGCAGGCTTTTCTGCACGAGAACCAGGTATATGGCATAGCGTTCGGTTTAGATACAGGCTTTTATAAGTACTCTCCGGCTACATTGCTTCTTTTTACTCCTTATAGTCTGTTTAGCTTCGAAACAGCCCGCATACTTCATTTCTTGCTGCTTACGTGCTGCTCCATAGGGGCTGTTGTTTTCCTGTACAAACTGGTTAATAATTACCTGTTTCAAATAAAAGGCAGGAACCGATTGTTAGCCGGTGTCTTTGTCTGTGTTTTTATACACCTGTTTCGGGAGCTACACCTTGGTAACATCAATATTATACTTCTGTTGCTGGTGAGCGGCGGTGTATACTATACGCTGAAGTCAAAGAACCTGAGAGCAGGATGGCTTTTTGCCTTCGTTATAATAACCAAACCGTATTTTCTGCTTTTGCTGCTCCCGCTGGTTATGCATCAGAAAAAGAAGGTGCTGCTGCACATGGGGCTGGCACTTTGTTTACTGGTGCTCATTCCATCGGTTTTCATTGGATTTGCTGACAACATCAGGCTGCACCAGGAATGGGTACAGTCTATGATGGCGCACGGCAGCTATTTGGTAAGCGTCAATACAATAGAATACCTTGTTCATGACTATACTGATCTGGAGCCTCTTTTATACTTTGAGGTGTATCTTTTTACTTTCCTGGGCTTAATTTATACTTTGTTTTTCCTGCGTAACCGCAAAATCAACCTAAGTTTAGAGAAAGGCACTACCGGGTTTATGGAAAGAAGTTTAGTAGTAGAGTGCTTTTTGGTGATTGCCTTGATTCCTAACCTTGTTATAACCGATACAGAGCACTTTCTGCTTTCGCTTCCGCTTATAGTTATGCTGGCAGGGTATATCCAGGAGAAAAAAGACTATAAGCTGCTGGCAGGCTTTATCATTATTATGCTGTTTTACGGAGGCAATTCTTCTGACCTGCTTGGGAAGCACCTGTCCCGAAAGTTAGATTATTTTGGCGCCTTGGGTATCAGCAACCTTGTGCTGCTGTTAACTACTGTTTATTATTTCTACATCAAAGAAATAAGCCTCCTCAAATATCCTGCCTGGTCGGTAAAGCTTCGTAATTCTTTTTTGCCATCACAACTAGGTAATTTTGATGATAAAAACAGGTTGTTTTAATTTGATGATGGGCTATCAACCATTTCTCCAGCCGGTGGTAATGGGCAGGCGTTTAGTTTTGCTGCACATAGTATCCAGCCTGCCTGCTATCTAGTATACGTTTACATGGTACAACCAGAATTAGCTACTATAAAGGCGCTGCTCGATGATAGGGTAGAGAAGTATAACCAGCCAGACTTTATTCAGAACGATCCTGTTTCCATTCCGCATCGCTTCACTAAGAAGCAGGACATAGAAATCAGTGGTTTCTTTGCCGCCATACTGGCGTGGGGCCAGCGGAAGACGATCATAAACAACTGTATAAAGTTGATGGAGCTGATGGATAACGCCCCCCACGATTTTATACTTCATCACCAGGAGCAGGACCTGCCGAAGTTTCTGGGCTTTAAACACCGTACTTTTAATGATACTGACCTGCTGTACCTGCTGCATTTTTTCCGTTGGTATTATCAGAAACATGATAGCCTGGAAACGGCTTTTACAGGAGAGGGTAATGAACTGCAAACACAGCAGGCGCGGCTGGAACATTTTCATAACCTGGTTTTCAGCCTCGAAGATGCCCCGCAACGCACACGCAAGCATGTTGCCACGCCAGCCCGTAAATCAGCATGCAAGCGTTTAAATATGTACTTGCGCTGGATGGTGCGAAACGATAACTGCGGTGTTGATTTTGGCATCTGGAAAAAGCTGCCAATGAGCGATCTTGTATGCCCTTGCGATGTGCATGTGGAGCGAGTGGCCCGCCGCCTCGGCTTGATTACCCGCCCAAGTATGGACTGGCTTACCGCAGAAGAGCTGACAGCGCACCTCCGCACCTTTGATCCTGCTGATCCGGTAAAGTATGATTACGCGCTTTTTGGGCTGGGAGTAGAGGAGAAATTCTAAGACTTCCGAAAAACTTAACATTTTTTTAATTCTGTAGATATCCCAACTTCCGGAATGTTGCTGTCTTCAAAGCTTGTGCTCTTAAAACCCGCGCAGCAGCGGCAACAGGAAAAGTGCCGTTCAGGCGAATTAGGTGCAATTTTGTCTTCATTTTTACCTCTGGGATTTTAGTGGCTCTTAAGTGTGTATCTGTGATTTTTCCGCGATCAGATATGTGCTAATAATGCAATTCTAATTGGTTTAAATAGTTTTGTGCAGCTTTTGGCTGTTTTTATCTGAAGGTATATTTTTGTACTTTTGCATCTGAACCAACGTATTTTAAGAGCATGTCTGCCTGATGCAGGCACTGCAAAACACAATACATCTAACACATGCACACAGATAACGTAGCCATCCTAGGAGCAGGAAATCTCGGAAAATCAATTGCAGAAGGACTCTTTAGCAACGGACAATATCAGCCGGAAAATATCTATGTAACCAGGAGAAACACGAAATCATTACAAAGTTTAAAAGACCAGGGACTGCAGGTAACCAGCGATAATACCTTTGCTGTGAAAAGCTGCCGTTATATACTTTTATGCGTACAGCCAGCCCACCTGGAGCAGGTACTGCACGAAATAAAGCCATTTCTGGACCCGGAAAAGCACGTACTGTTAAGCGTAATAGCAGGTGTTACCATCGATTATATCAGAGACATTGTAGGTGACTTCGCTATTGTTCGTAGTATGCCTAATACAGCCATCGCTGTGCAGCAGTCTATGACGTGCCTTGCATTCAATCAGAAAGCAGCTTTGGTGGAAGACCATGTAACAGAAATTTTCAACTGCGTAGGTGAAACCCTCGTGATCGAAGAAGAGCTGATGGCCGGGGCTACAGTACTTTGCTCAAGCGGAATTGCCTTTAATATGCGCTTTATAAGAGCCGTAACACAGGGTGGAATTCAGTTAGGCCTTGATGCTGAAGATGCGCAGAAAATTGCTGTGCAGGTCAGCAAGGGTGCCTCTACTTTGCTTTCTATCAATAAATCTCACCCAGAGCAGGAAATTGACAAAGTAACCACTCCTGAAGGCTGCACTATTACCGGCCTTAACGAAATGGAGCACCAGGGCCTTAGCTCTGCCGTTATCAAGGGCTTGGTGGGCTCTCACAGAAGAATTCTTGACCTGAAGGAACAGCGCGAAAAAGAAACCGCTTAGTATTCAGGTATATCATAAGCTGTTTTGTAGCAGGCTCGGTAACCAAAAGTGCCGAAGAAAACTGCTGCAGAACAGCTTTTTTTATAGCTGGCCTGGTGCTTTCCAGTTCCTTTGAGGACAGTCGTTCTGACACCTGCCTGTGCTGATGCTAATCAGGTAAAAAAAGCTTTTGCCTAGGCCTGTGTTTCTTCATATATCTTCAAGGAGAATCAGGTTCTTGAATTATAAGCGGCTCTTGTTACTGGAGTCTGCGCGGCATAAGGAGGAAGATAGCATCTCAAATCAATCAATTTTAACGTTGAAAGCATAACGCAATAGGTTATCCTGTTGCAGCAAAATACTATTGCTTTTAAAATAAATAAAGTATGGATTATCAGCCACAGTTAGTCGTTGTGAAGATTGGCTCAAATGTGTTAACGCAGGAAGATGGATCTCCTGACAGAGACCGCATGGCTTCGCTTGTAAAACAAATAGCTTTTCTGAAAGAGCAGGGCCTGCAGGTGGTGCTGGTTTCGTCTGGGGCGGTTGCTTTTGCCAGAAACAACATCAAAATAGAAGACAAAACAGAGTCTGTTGTACGGAAGCAAATACTGGCATCGGTAGGGCAAATAGATATTGTTCAATCATACAAGGAGCTGTTTATGCAGGAGGGGCACCAGATAGCCCAGATTGTGGTAACGCCACAGGATTTTCTGTCGCGCCGGCACTACCTAAATATAAAAGATTGCCTGCTTGGTTTACTTAACCACGATATAATTCCCATCATCAATGAAAATGATGCTGTGGCAGTAACAGAGCTCATGTTTACCGATAATGACGAACTGGCAAGTATGACCGCCGCCATGATTGATGCTGACACTTTGCTGCTGCTAACCAACGTGGACGGAATATACAGAGGGCATCCGGATGACCCTGCCTCTAAGCTCATAGAACATGTTGGCCAAAAGACATCTGGTGTAAGCCGCTACATTGCTTCTTCTAAATCTACGTTTGGGCGCGGCGGCATGGCCAGTAAAATGAAAATGGCCCGCAAGGCAGCTTACTTAGGCATACATGTATACATCGCCAACGGCAACCGCGACAACGTGCTGGTAGATTTTTATCATAAGCGGCTAAAGGCAACTTACTTTGAGCCTGAATCAGCAAAGCCTAACCCTAAGAAATGGGTGGCGCACAGCGATAATTATACTAAAGGAGAGGTAGTGATAAACGAAGGTGCCAAAGAGGTGCTGCACGCTGAAGAGGCAGCCAGCTTACTGCCTGTGGGTATAGTAGGCATAGTGGGTAACTTTTCTAAAGGAGATATTATCCGCATCAAAGATGAAAACGGCGAAAAGCTAGGTCTCGGTAAGGCAGAGTACGGCTCTAAAAAAGCAAATGAGCGCATCGGCTTAAGCAACCAAAAGCCGATCATCCACTACAATTATTTATACTTGTTTAAATACCACAGCCTGTAAACTATGGAATTGGAAAAGACTTTTAAAGACGTAAAGCAAGCCAGCAGAAAGCTTACTTTACTTTCAGAGGATATCAAGAAAAAGGTACTGCAGGAGCTGGCTTCCAGAGCTGTAGAGGCGACAAATATTATACTGGAAGCGAACCAGCAAGACCTGCAGCGAATGGACACCAGTGATCCGAAGTATGATCGTCTTAAGCTGACTGAAGACAGAATTCAGCAAATTGCCGATGATATTCGCAGCGTAGCTACCTTGCATTCTCCATTGAACAAGGTGCTGCAGGAGCGTAAGCTGGAGAATGGGTTGAGTTTAACAAAAGTATCGGTGCCGCTGGGAGTGATTGGAATAATATATGAAGCACGGCCTAACGTTACTTTTGATGTGTTTAGCCTTTGCCTGCGCTCCGGTAATGCCTTGTTGCTAAAAGGAGGCAGCGATGCGAAAGACTCTAATACTGCTATCGTTAAAATAATTCACGAGGTGCTGGAGCAGAATGGTGTAGACAAAAACATCGTGCAACTGCTGCCGCCTAACCGCGAAGCAACGCAGGAAATGCTGCAAGCGGTAGGTTATGTAGATATCATTATTCCTCGCGGGAGCCAGGGGTTGATCAACTATGTACGTGAAAACTCTAAAGTGCCTGTGATTGAAACCGGCGCTGGTATAGTGCATACTTACTTTGATGAGTTTGCTGATTTAGCCAATGGAAAAGCTATTGTAGAAAATGCAAAAACCCGCCGTGTCAGCGTGTGCAACGCGTTGGATTGCCTGGTTATACATGAAGACCGACTCCCGGATCTAGCTGAAATAGGGCAGGGATTGGCTGCGAAAGGAGTGGAGCTTTTTGCTGATGCGCCTGCTTATGCGGCCTTAAAAGCTTCTTATCCTAAAGAAAAATTACATCAGGCAACGGAAGAGCATTTTGGAACAGAATTTTTATCGCTTAAAATGTCTGTGAAAACGGTGGGAGGCCTGGAAGAAGCCATAGATCATATTAATACAAACTCATCGCGGCACAGCGAGGCAATCATTTCAGAAAATGAAGAGCACGTAGATTACTTCCTGAAAGCTGTGGATGCGGCTGCTGTGTATGCTAATACTTCTACTGCCTTTACTGACGGTGCACAGTTTGGCCTTGGCGCTGAAATTGGTATCAGTACGCAAAAGCTCCACGCCCGAGGGCCTATGGGGCTAGACGAACTGACAAGTTACAAGTGGATAGTGAAAGGCAAAGGCCAGGTGAGGGCATAGCGTAAACTAACTACAAGTATAAAAGCCGCCTGTAATGTTATTGCAGGCGGCTTTTATCTGTTCAGCTCGATTGTCGCGGAGGTATAGAGTACGTGCCGACAGCATGTGCGACAGGATCTTTCATGTCTTCGGAGTAAATTGTAACTTCACCCACTACTAGTTTCTTGCCGAGCTTCATCAGCCTGCACTCGCCGATTATGTCGCTGGTGGCGGAGGGTTTGCGGAGAAAATTTATACTTAGGCTGGTCGTTACCGTAAGCGCCTCCAGGCCGATTTCACCAAGTATGGCTACATAAAGTGCTACATCTGCCACGGCCATCATGACAGGGCCAGATACTGTGCCACCAGGCCTTAGCTCAGCGGTACTTATTTTATGCTTTACCCTAGCCAATTTGTTTCCTACAGCCTCCACCGTCACCTTCGTTTGTGGAAACTCTTTTATCAGAAAAGCTGCTATTTCTTCTTTCAGGCTCATACTTATAGATTTGGAACTTGGCTACTGCACTAACTGCGCATATAGCTTCTCAAGCGTTTCCTGGGGTTCTGTGCATAGACCCGGGTGTACAGGAGATGTTTGTACCACTGTGCTGCGGGTAGACGTAAGCCAGCGAAAGCGTGAAGCAACAGGCAGGTTCCCGATGGTGCCACCTTCCTTTCGGCCAAGGCAAATTCGCTCAAAAGCACGCAGGCGCTCCTGTAGTTCCGCTACATCAACCTTATCAGAAAAGGAGCACAGGCGCTGCTCGTTCAACTTATACATCGCTTTCAAATATCCTTTAGAGGAGCAGTACAAAATAACGCCTACGTTGATAAACTCCTCCCGCTCCACGCACGGCACTACGCGAATAACGGCGTACTCAAATAAGTGCTTTTCTGGCATGCTGTGCTTCTTTAATAAATACGTTTGTATGAGAGAGCCTTGTCTCTAAAAATTTGCTGTACACGTTTCGGTGCTCACTTGCAGTTTCAAAGGGAGAGTCTGTGGTTAGTAACCATTCATCCGGAATAAGGGCAACAATGCCCTGAATACGTTCTGGTGTTAAAATATTGCGGAATTCTGCGTCAACAGCTTCTAACTCGGAGGCCTGTGGCAGCAGCACATGGTCTTTTACCTGCACAAAGGGGCGTTTGGCCTGCTCTTCCCAGTTATAACCCGCATGATGAAAATATAAGGCTGCGCCATGGTCAATTAGCCAGAGCTCTTTGTGCCACATCAGCATGTTGGTATTGCGAGGGGTGCGATCAACGTTTGTAACCAGACAATCAAGCCATACTATCTGAGAGGCAAGCGTAGCATCCACAGTAGTCACCAGCGCATCAAAAGTGATAGCGCCAGACAGGTAGTGGAGCGCCAGGTTCAGGCCTTCGCTGGCACGTAGTAAGTCTTGAATTTCTTCATCGGGCTCGGTTCTGCCAAACGCTTCGTCTAAGGTAGCAAACACTAGCTCAGGTACTTTAAAGCCAAGGGCACGGGCAATTTCACCTGCTAATAGCTCTGCAATAAGTGCCTTTATGCCTTGCCCTGCGCCACGAAATTTTAGAACGTATAAGAACTCGTCGTCAGCCTCTACAAGGGCTGGCAGCGAGCCGCCCTCGCGCAATGGCGTAACGTAGCGCGTTACCTCTACAGTCCGGAGAGCAGGCGGGGTATACTTTATCATATTGTTTTGTTCATGTAAGAGTGGATGTGGCAGGCGATTGCTTTTGATTGCTGTTTGCCACAAGCCTTAGTGTAACACGTGAGGAGTTTTCTGCATGCAAAGGCTGTTTTCTACACCTGCATACTGGCCGTAGTTTGGGATAAGGGTATAGCCGCTCTTCTGGTAAAGTTTGATGGCAGCCTGCTGCTTTATACCCGTTTCAAGTATACAGGAGGTATAGCCAAGTTCCACCGCCCAGGTTTCTAAGTCTTGTAAAATAAGTACGGCGATCCCTTCCCCTCGATGCGACTCCTTCACGAACATACGTTTAATTTCCATTGTGTCTGCCGTAAACTGCTTTATGGCTCCGCAGCCCACAGGGTCATTATTTTGATAAGCCACTAACACATGAAAAATTTTATCTAGCTTGTTATACTGGGCGTAAAAAGCATGCTCGTCGCCATCTTTCTCCTGTAAGTCCTGATCCAGAAGAACTACCAGGCTCCTGAAATCTGCATTGTCTGAATCCGTTCTGATAAGCTCAATCATCGGGTTGCTGTTTTGTTTTTAAGGTCAAGCTGAGTATTCATACTTGTAGAAAGCATACATCAGACACAGGAGAGGTTTAATGTTTAAAGCTGATTTCGTAAATGTTCGGCCACATTTTACCTGTGACAAATACCTGGTCTGTTTCCGGGTTATAAGCAATACCATTCAACTCAAGCGAAGCCGGATTTTTTTGAGCGGCATCCTGGGCAAGGGCTGTTAAGTATATCTTCCCGACTACCTGTCCGCTTGAAGGATCAATTTTAACAATGGTATTTGTCGTATACACGTTGGCGTAAATATAGCCATTGATATATTCCAGTTCATTCAGGTTTTTGAGGGGACCGTTATTGTCATAAACACCAACAACTCTTGCTTTTTGTAGGGTCTCCGGATCCAGGTAAGTTAGTTGACTGGTGCCATCGCTCATAATAAGGTGCGTACTGTCAGTCGTCATGCCCCAGCCTTCTTTGCTGGGAATAGTGAATTCCTGCAACTTTTCGAATGTATTCAAATCATACACAAAACCTACTTTAGAGACATAGGTTAGCTGGTAAAGCTTGTTGTTCAGGATTACGATGCCTTCGCCGAAGTATTTTTTCCTGTCCAGCTCTACTTTTGTGTCTATGTTTCCTGTGCTAAGATCCACTATGCCTACCAAAGACTTCGTGTCTGGCAGATCTGATGGTGAGCCCGTACTTTCGTAGAGCTTTCCCTCATGCACCAGCAGGCCTTCAGTAAAAGCGTTGGAGTCGTGTGGGTAGGCTTTTACTACAGCATAATTTATTTCGGCAGGGGCAGGGCCATACACTGTGCTAACAGCTTGGGTCGCTGCTTTTTCGTTTTCGTTGCCACAGCCAGCCAATGTGTTTATTCCTAGCAGGATAGCTGCGAATATACTTGTGTTGATGGTTTTCAAAGTATAGTTATGCTTTATTTTTGCTCTTACTTAAAGTACAGATGAAGTATAAGTATAACCTGTACTCATCTGCAACCTTCGATTCTGAAATTAAACTAATTGCTGCAAATTTAAAAGAAAAGGCTTTGTCATGTTAAGTTTAAACTGGATGTTGAAATTAAGAGCCTGTTTAAAATAAACGCTTTGCAAGCAAAAACCAAGGCTAAAAAAACTCTTACTTACCCTATAGATGCGTCTTTTTCCAGGTTCCGCGCCTGAACAACCACCAGCTTATTAAGGCATGAAATGAGTGGCAAAACGCGATGGCTATAAAAACACCTGTAGCAGCGTAGTCTAAGTAAATAGACATAGTATCAGCCAGTGGTATCTCGAGAATTAAAAGTACTGCGATATTGATAAGCGCTGGCGTTTTAGTATCGCCGGCTCCGTTAAAAGCCTTTACCATCACCATGCCTAAGCCAAAGAAAACATAGCCTAAGGTAATGATCTGGAGAGCTTCTGTGGCTATATTTACTACCGCTGCATCGTTCGTGAAAAAGCCAGACAAATGCTTTCCATAAAGTATAAAAATCAGCATGAAAGTTGCCATCAGGATCATATTGTAGCGTGCTGTCAGCCACACGGCCACCTCCGCTCTTTTGGCTTTGCGTGCGCCCAGGTTTTGGCCCACCAATGTTGCAGCTGCTGAAGATAAGCCCCAGGCAGGAAGAATGGTAAAGGTAATAACACGAAAAGCGATGGTATAGCCGGCAAGCGTGCTGCTGCCAAACTCAGCAATTAATCTGGTCATGAATATCCAGCTGGCAGAATCAATAAGATACTGCCCTACACCGCCTGATGAAAATTTGGTAGTGGTTTAAAAAGTATGATGGAATAAAAAGAGGCTGCGAAGGGTTTAAGGAGATGGAATGTGCGAGATTCTCATCAAGGTAAACTGCCCTCACTGCCAGAGCGGCAAGGTAGTAAAAAACGGAAAGAAAAGGAATGGGCAGCAGAACTTGCTGTGCCGTCACTGCCGAAAGCAGTTTCAGCCCAGTTACCAGAATAAAGGAGCAGGCTCAGCCATAAGACAGGTGATACTGCGGCTTTTGGAGGGAAATCCGGGCCATGGAGGAGCTCCTCGGCATCAGCAGGAGGTGTGTTCTGGACAACCTATACAGGCAGGGGAGCCGATCGGCACAACACCATTACACATCCATCCGGATAGACCAGGTATGGGTTTTGTGGGCCGACGCAAGAACGGGAAATATTGGCTGCTGCATGCCTACACCTCGGAGGCAGATGAAATGTTGGCCTACAGGTGAGGCGGCTGAAGCGCCGAAACAGTCCGGGCAACTGCTTAAAAGTTTCAGGACGAGGAAACCGGTGAATACTGCACCGACCATTGGAAAGCATTCTTGAAAGTAATGCCGCTGGAAAAGCATACTATCGGAAAAGCCTACACTAAAAACATAGAAGGCGTCAATACCCGCATCAGGGCCAGAAACAGAAGGTTTACAAGAAACACTACCTGCTTCTCGAAAAAGAAGTAAAACCATCTGGCCGCTTTGAACCTGATGTTCAATTACCTAAATCAGCAGAATGCCACTCCTTCTTTTAAACCACAACGCGCTTTCTTTTCTCAGTGATGGCAATAAACTAAGGCATCATTTTTTAAAAGTTAT